>CASFAQ010000005.1:90612-94278 GCA_949292725.1 uncultured Eubacteriales bacterium
ACAGCCCACCCCATGCGCAGTCGTCGCGCTTGCGCGCTTCAGTTCCGCCCCTTGCGGGGCTAAGACTGCTTATGTGGGTGGGGTGACTGCTTCACAGTCTTGTTTCATACTTGTCAACAGGTGCTTTTGTGCAAGCACAATGCGTCTGTTGACAAGTATGAAACGGCTGTGAATAGTAACTTTTGACTAAAATATGGCATATTTTTTTCTGAAATCGTCATAATGATGACATATTACTCTACTATTATCGACAGTAGATTATAACAAACAGGAGGAAATGCTATATGGGAAAATATGAAATTCTAAAAAAAGCAGCGCAGGGAATATGTATATGTGCGGCAGGACTCGTGATAGGGCAGACAGCGGCATACGCTTCCGAAACTTCTACTCCGGCGCCTGCCACACAGGCAGGTGTATCGGTAAACGAGGCTAATTTTCCGGATGATGTATTTCGTGCATATGTTTTATCCGGGATAGATACAGATGGTGATAAGGTTCTGACAGATGTGGAATGTAAGAGCGTAACGCAGATTAATCTAAGATCAAAGGATGTATCAGATCTTAAGGGTATTGAACACTTTAAGGAGCTTAAGACTCTTATTGTAAGCGGCAATAAGCTTACGGCGCTGGATCTTTCTTCCAATACTAATCTTACATATGTAAATGCATCCAATAATGATATCACAACTGTGGCGACGGGAGAGGCTAAGTCTCTTCAGACATTCATATGCGAGGGCAATAAGCTTACGCAGATAGACGTAAAGGACAACCTGCTTCTTGATACGCTTGATATAAGCGGCAACAGACTTTTGGATATTGATGTTTCCGCCAATACGAAACTCGTATCGCTTGACGTGTCCGATAATGCACTTGTCATGCTCGATGTTTCGGCCAATACGGCGCTTGAATCACTGAATGCGGGGAATAATCAGATTACTTCAATTAATCTTTCAGCCAACACGCTTCTTAAGTCGGTTGACTGTTCATATAATAATCTCATATCACTGACAATGGGAGAAGCGGTGGAGACGCTTATAGTCAATAATAACAGACTGTATGATATCCGACTTTCCGCCCTTGCTAATCTTGAAACCCTTAATGTATCTGATAATGAGTTATATACCCTTGATATAAGTTCTAATGCATTGCTTAAAAAGGTTAATGCATCAGGCAATCATCTTGCGGCAGTCGATACGGGTAATGCGCCTCTTTTGACAGAGATAACGACCGTCGGTGATGGCAGGGAGATATATGTTAGTGCAGAGGGAGAACTCTACATTAAGGATACCGGAATAGATGTTACTAAGCTTGAGAGCCTTACCGGAGCCACTCTTACCGGGGAGGGTGAGGATGCAAAGCTTATAGTTGAAAACGTCGGTGCACAGATGGAAGAGATAACATATGTATATAATTACGGAAATGGGATAAAGGAAGATCATGTGCTCATTCCGGTAGATGAGAAGATGATTATCCCGCAGAAAATGGATATTTCACTGTATCTTAGTGAGGATGAGGGTGTTGAGTATCCTCTTTATACGGCATTTGTAGGCGAGAACTGTGAGGTGAAGTGGGAAAGTGACAATGTGACCGTTGCAAAGATATCTGAGGATGGAAAGCTTACGCCTGTCGGTGCGGGAACAGCAGTAATAACTGCCTCGGCAGAGGGTTATACGTCTGCAGAATTTACGGTAAATATATATAATCGTGTTATGGATATCGATATTTCGGATATTGCCATACAGTATTATACAGGTGCGCAGATTACGCCGTCTCCGGTTGTAAAGGCAGGCGATAAGACGCTGGTTGAGGGTACAGATTATATTCTGACATATCAGGATAATATCGCAGCAGGAACAGCATATGTTATCGTGACAGGAACCGGCAAGTATACATTCTCGGTTACCAAGGCCTTTAATATTTGCTACAATATAGCAACTCTGGTATCGGAGGCAATACCGGATCAGACATATACGGGCGCGGCATCCACTCCGGACGTTGTCATTAAGAACGGAGATTATACACTCGTAAAGGATGTGGATTACACTCTTTCGTACCTCAATAACAGTACTGTGGGAACAGGTATAGTCACGGTTACTGGTAAAGGTAAATATGCGGGTCTTAAGATTCAGTCGTTTAACATAATCATTCCTCAGGTTACGGGACTTACCAGAACAGGTAATAAAAAGACGCAGATTACTCTGACGTGGAATGCGATTCCGGGAGTTGGCGGTTACCGTATTTACAAATATAACGAGACAACAGGCAAGTATGCATATCTTAAACAGCTTGTCGGAAGCTTAACGAATACCTATACAGATACGGGACTTACCGCGGGCAACAGATACCGCTACAGGGTGAGAGCGTATGTTAATGTAAATAATGCCAACCAGTATGGTAAGTATTCTGTCAAGTATAAGACATCCACAAGGCTTAAAAAGGCCAAGCTTACCGTAAAGGCCGGAACGAAAAAGGTTGCGCTTTCATGGAAAACCATATACGGAGCGAGCGGTTATCGTATATACATGAGCACTGATGGAAGCAGCTTTACTAAGATAAAGGATGTTAAGAGCGGTAAAAAGACGAGCTACACTAAGACCGGACTTACGAAGAATAAGACCTACTACTTTAAGATCAGGGCATATAAAACCGTCGATGGAGTTAAGACATACGGGTCATACAGTAAGATAAAAAATACTAAAGCAAAATGACGCAAGGGATAATGTATATTTGACATGCATTATGACATATAATATTTTTGCAGATAATCTTTAGTATAGCTATTGATTTAACTGTAAGAATATTGTATTATAGTTACAGATTATATCTGATATAATCGTCCTGAGGTGTTCGACAAACCTTGGTATTTGAACCTACATTACTTTAAACGGGATTCCTATATTTATATGTAGATGTCGGGCCGTCACTGCTGCTTATATGCAGTATATTATCAACGGATGGCAGAAGCATATGTGCGGTCGCCCACCTAGCGGATATGCTAGGAGTCAAAAGCCAGGGACCGGCATTTCGGGAATATATAATACAATGTCAGGCTGCTGTAGTAACGAGAGTGTTGCTCCAGCAGCTTTTAGAATACGAGGTAGTGGTTATGAAACACGGATTTGTAAAGGTGGCGGCGGTCACGCCCGATATAAAGGTTGCGGATTGCAGATATAATGCGAAGAGCATCAAAAGCGCGATGGATACGTGCAGAAGTGAGTCTGTAAAGATTGCTGTCTTTCCCGAGCTTTGTATAACGGGATATACATGTGGAGATCTTTTTTTGCAGGATGTTCTTCTTGATGATGCGCAGAATGCGCTCAAAGAGCTGATTGAATATTCAAAAGGATACGACATGGTATGTTTTGTGGGGCTTCCGATTATGAGAAATGCAAGGCTTTATAATGTGTGCGCCGCATATTCTGACGGGAAGCTTCTCGGTATGGTTCCCAAGAGAAATGTACCGAATTATTCGGAATTTTACGAGGCAAGACATTTTGCAGAAGGCAATGGCGGAGTGACCGGCATATGGCTTAGCGGTTATGATGAACCGGTGTTGTTTGGCGGTAATATCCTTTTTAAGTGTAAAAGCATCTCCGATCTTACGATAGGTGTTGAGATATGTGAGGATATGTGGATGCCGCAGCCCCCGTCAGGTGAGCATGCCCT
>CASFAQ010000006.1:0-24856 GCA_949292725.1 uncultured Eubacteriales bacterium
ATAGACGGAGAGATGGGAGACTCGCATGTGGGAATTCAGGCAAGGCTTATGTCTCAGGCGTTACGTAAGCTTACACCGGTGGTAAGCAAGACCGGATGCGTGGTTATATTTATTAATCAGCTGCGTGAGAAGGTTGGAGTCATGTTTGGTAATCCGGAGACGACCACAGGGGGACGCGCACTTAAGTTCTACTCATCGGTGAGGATGGACGTAAGAAGGATAGAGACTCTTAAACAGAATGGTGAATTCATAGGTAACAGAACAAGAGTCAAAGTGGTTAAGAATAAGGTTGCGCCTCCGTTTGGAGAGGCTGAATTTGACGTTATGTTCGGTAAAGGAATATCCAAAGAGGGAGATATATTGGACCTTGCCGTGAAGAAGGATATTATTAATAAGAGTGGTGCATGGTTTGCTTATAATGGAGATAAGATCGGACAGGGACGCGAGAATGCAAAGTTGTTCCTTGCTGCACATCCGGATGTTATGGAGGAAATAGAAGGAAAGGTTAGGGGAACATATTCTGACAGTGATGTTGATGGTGAGTCTGAGGGCAATCTGCAGTAAAAGAAGTATGCATTATAAGTGGTAGCAGGGAGTTTGTGTCATGGAACAGAATTCAGAATATAAGCGTGCGCTTAATAAAGCTCTTGTGCTTGTCGGTCACAACGAGCGTACCGCATATGAGGTAAAGATGCGACTTGTTCGGTACGGCTTTACGGAGGATACAGCTATTCGGGTTGCAGAATATCTTATTAATGAAAGGTATATTAACGACAGGCGTTATGCAGAATATTATGTGGTATGTTACGGCAGTAAAAGAAGTGTTTCGAGGATTCGTAAGGAACTTCTTGCAAAAGGGATAGACAGAGATATTGTTGATGATGTCCTTGATGCATGCGATGATGCGGAGGCGTTTGAGAGAGCGCTAAGAAAACAGCTTATCAAACGTGGCATCAGCGATATTTCGGAGACGGATTACACTTCCAGAAGAAAGATAGCAGATGCCCTATATCGTCAGGGCTTTTCTGTTGCACGGCTTAATGAGTATATATCAGATTGCTAGGCGTGTATTTGCAATACACCTATACTTGACATAATCTATAAAAAAGTATAAAATTAAAATGTTGTAAGCTTGTACAATGAAAATTAAATAAAGGAGGTGCTTCTGTGCCAGATACTAAATTCATAGTTATAGCCAGTATAGTTGTAATTGTGCTATTTGTCATTATAGCTTTTGCTGCGTGGAAGATGGCAATATCCTATCATATCAAAGTAAGTGAAGCAAAGATAGGAAGCGCCGAAGACAGGGCAAGAGAGATTATAGATGATGCATTGAAGACGGCAGAAACTAAGAAAAGAGAAGCCATGCTTGAAGCAAAAGAAGAGGCTCTCAAGAAAAAGAATGAACTTGAAAGAGAGACCAAAGAACAGAGAGCAGAGCTTCAGAAGTATGAAAAAAGAGTTTTATCAAAAGAAGAATTAGTTGATAAGAAGATGGATGCTCTTGAAAAAAGAGAGGCTAAGGCTGCATCCAAAGAGGCAGAGTTAGAGAAGCTTAGAAAAGAGACCGAGGAACTTAGAGAAAGTCATCTGAGGGAGCTTGAAAAGATTTCGGGACTTACATCCGAACAGGCTAAGGAAGTATTGCTTAAGAGTGTTGAAGAAGACGTTAAGCATGAGACTGCGGTTATGATTAAGGATATGGACCGCAAGGTCAAGGAAGAGTCGACGAAGAGGGCGAGGGATTATGTTGTAACAGCAATTCAGAGATGTGCGGCAGATCACGTTGCGGAGACGACGATTTCCGTTGTACAGCTTCCGAGTGACGAGATGAAGGGAAGAATTATCGGAAGAGAGGGACGTAACATACGTGCCCTTGAGACTTTGACCGGTGTGGAACTCATAATTGATGATACACCTGAAGCAGTAGTTTTGTCGGGATTTGACCCGATAAGAAGAGAGATTGCACGTATTGCTCTTGAGAAGCTTATCGTTGACGGACGTATACATCCGGCAAGGATAGAAGAGATGGTTGAGAAGGCCAAAAAAGAGGTTGATAACCTTATTCGTGAAGAAGGGGAGGCAGCCACGCTTGAAGTTGGAGTACATGGAATTCATCCTGAACTGATAAAATTACTTGGAAGGATGAAGTTCAGGACGAGTTTTGGACAGAATGCATTAAAGCATTCAATAGAGGTTGCTCATTTATCCGGAATACTTGCAGGTGAGATTGGCGTTGATGTTCGTACTGCAAAGCGTGCCGGACTTTTACATGATATAGGAAAGGCTGTAGACCATGATATGGAAGGCTCGCATATACAGCTTGGTGTAGATCTGTGTAAGAAATATAAGGAGTCTGCACTCGTTATTAATGCTGTTGAGGCTCATCATGGTGATGTGGAGCCTGAGAGTCTTATCGCATGTATCGTTCAGGCGGCTGATGCAATATCAGCAGCAAGACCTGGGGCACGACGCGAGACTCTTGAAACATATACGACAAGATTAAAGCAGCTTGAAGATATAGCAGGCAGTTTTAAGGGAGTTGAGAGGTCGTTTGCGATACAGGCCGGTCGTGAAGTACGTGTAATGGTCGTCCCTGAGAAGATAAGTGATGATGATATGGTACTTCTTGCAAGGGATATGGCAAAGCAGATTGAAAGTGAATTGCAGTACCCGGGACAGATTAAGGTGAATATTATCAGAGAATCAAGAGTTACTGATTACGCAAAATAAGTCTACAACATAGGGGTTGTTGTAAAACAGATGTGAATGCATCCGTTTTGCAACAACCCTTTTATAGTGCGCTTTTAGAATAGTAATAATATATCCACATATAATTTAATGGGTGAAGTTAATGGGTAAAGGTAGGCCGGCGTTATTTGCAATGCTGATAAACGCCTTTTTTGTATCCATGATGAGTGGATATATTAATCTAAAAGCATTATGTATAACTAGCGATGTTGACGTGCTATCTTCAATTACGTATAGAGGTGTAAGTCTTTCGGAGTATGAGCAAAAGTTGCTATACTATTACAGTATGTCGGATGATGGCACAAAGGAGCTTATGAGAGTTAATGAGGACGTCCTTAGTAAGGTGGTATACAATAATATATACGCTGCGCTCACAGAAGATAAACGGATAGGGAATTGTGCTTCAAAGGCGCCTGCAATACTAAAAATGCTCCTGCCTGCAGATATATATTCGGATTGTTATGACGCATATTATTCAATTATCAATGATATTAAATATTTTCCGGTTGCTAAGGATAATATGAATAATGTAGAGGTTTCGTATGAGGACGGTTGGGGTGATGCAAGAAATTATGGTGGAGAAAGGTTGCATGAGGGAACGGATATAATGTCCGGCAATAATGAAGAGGGGTATTTTCCCATCGTCAGCATGACGGATGGCGTTGTGGAAAAGAAGGGCTGGCTTGAACTTGGAGGGTACAGACTGGGTATCAGAAGTCCTTCGGGTGCATACTACTATTATGCGCATCTTAGTAGTTATGCGGAGGGAATCGTAGAAGGAAAGAAAGTGAAGGCAGGAAGTATAATCGGAACCATGGGAAGTACGGGGTATGGGGAAGAAGGAACACTTGGCAAATTTGACGTGCATCTGCATCTGGGAATATATTACGGAGAGGATGAAATAAGTTTTAATCCATATAATCTGCTTAATATATGCAGAAACAGCATGCTTGGGTTTGAGATTGTTGACAATTAATAGGTAAATGATTATCATATCATTATAAAATGCAGAAAGAGGAAGAACACATGAAGAAACCATTTGTAACCAAGGAACAGGTAGAAGAGATTGTTAAGACCTATCCTACACCTTTTTATGTGTATGATGAAAAGGCGATAAGGGAGAATGCAAGAAAATTAAAGAAGGCATTTTCCTGGAATAAAGGATTTAGAGAATATTTTGCGGTAAAGGCGACGCCTAATCCGTACATCTTAAAGATACTTAAGGAGGAAGGCTGCGGAGTTGACTGTTCTTCGCTGACGGAGCTTATGCTTTCAGAAGCTGTCGGATTTACGGGGAGCGATATCATGTTCTCATCCAATGTAACACCGGCTGAAGAATATAAGAAAGCTGCAGAGCTTGGTGCATATATTAATCTTGATGATTATACGCACATCGAATTTCTGGAGGATAATGCCGGTATACCTGAGACGATATGCTGCAGATATAATCCGGGCGGGGTGTTCTCTCTTGGAACCGATATTATGGACAACCCGGGAGATGCGAAGTACGGACTTACTAAGGAGCAGATGACAGAAGCTTACAGGAAACTTATTAAAAAGGGCGCAAGGCATTTTGGAATACATGCATTTCTTGCAAGTAATACGGTTAATAATGATTATTATCCCACCCTTGCAGGTATTCTTTTTGAACTTGCAGTTCATCTGAAAAATGAAACCGGAGCTGATATTTCATTTATAAATCTTTCGGGAGGAGTCGGAATCCCTTATACGCCTGATAAGGAGCCTAACGATATAATGTTTATTGGCGAAGGTGTAAGAAAGGCATACGAGGATATTCTCGTTCCGGCAGGACTGGGCGATGTAGCTATATTTACAGAGCTTGGACGATATATGCTTGGACCTTACGGAGGACTTGTGACGAAGGCTATTCATGAAAAGCATATTTACAAGGAGTATATAGGTGTGGATGCATGCGCGGCCAATCTTATGCGTCCTGCGATGTATGGAGCTTATCACCATATAACGGTACTGGGCAAGGAAGATGAAGTATGCGACCACAAGTATGATGTTACGGGTTCGTTATGTGAGAATAATGATAAGTTCGCCATTGACAGAATGCTGCCAAAGATTGATATGGGAGATTATCTCTTTATTCATGATGCGGGAGCTCATGGATTTGCAATGGGATATAATTACAATGGAAGGCTTAGATCTGCAGAGCTTCTCCTCAAAGAGGGAGGAGACGTGGAACTGATAAGAAGAGCGGAAAAACCACAGGATTATTTTGCTACTTTTGATTTTTCAGATATATTAAAAGATATGAAATACTGATATATTCATATTTGACCATGTATATGTGAGACCGGATGTATGCCGGTCTCATACTGCACATATGCCCATATGTTGAATAGGATATATTAAAGCGTATTAGGGGTCGTTCATTATGCAGAGGGTTTCCAGACTTGTCAGGTTGTCCTATGCGCACCGGCTGGGTCTGTACGGACAGGGTGTGGTAGTTGCGGTGGTGGATTCGGGAATCGCAAGGCATACAGACATAGGAAACAGGCTTATTGCTTCTGCTGATATGGTTAATTACAGAAAAGATTTCTATGATGATAATGGACACGGAACGCATGTGGCAGGTATAATCGGAGCAGACGGAAGCACATTCAGAGGTATGGCTCCTGCATGTAAATTTGTAAGTGTAAAAGTTCTTGACAGGTATGGCGGGGGTAAAATAGGAAATGTGCTTGCAGGACTTGAGTGGCTGTACGATAATGCGCACAGATATAATGTAAGAATAATTAATATATCGGTGGGTACGCCCGCAGGAAAAGACGTAGGTGAGGATTCCGAATTGGTAAGAATGGTCGATATGCTGTGGAATCGGGGATATGTTGTTCTTGCAGCCGCAGGCAATAACGGTCCTGACAGCTACAGCGTCGGCGCTCCGGGTATCAGCAGGAAGATAATCACGGTCGGCGCAAGTGATGATGCAATGGGCATATCGGACGGAGCGGGATGTCAGAGGATGCGCAATTATTCCGGAAGGGGTCCGACAAATGCATGCATTAAGAAGCCCGACATAGTTGCTCCGGGGAGCAGAATACTCTCGTGTAATAATATGCATGGAAAACGCAGATACTCAGTAAAGAGCGGAACATCTATGGCTACACCTGTAGTATCAGGCGCTGTGGCGCTCCTTTTATCAAAGTATCCTAATATGACTAACATGGAGGTCAAGATAAGACTTAAGGATACAGCTGTAGATATGGGGCTGGTACACAGTGTTCAGGGATGGGGAATGTTAGATGTACAAAGACTTATTGGAGACGGATAATGAAGCAGATATTCAGGATAAACTATAGAAGTATAGTTATATTTGAACTTATATACAGGCTGATATATGTTGTATTGTTTCAAAACATATCAGTAAGATTAATTAATATCTTGCTTGATATGTATGGATTTAGTTATATCAGCATTAAAAATATAAGAATGTTTTTGATAAATCCCCTGACTTATCCTGTGATGGCCATAATTGTTCTGGTGGCGCTTATGTTTGCGGGCTTTGAGATAATTGTACTGTATACCGGGTACAGGGCTGCAAGAGAGGGAAGGCGCATTGGAGTGTTTAAACTGCTTTTAAGGGCGTTAAAAAGCACGGGACATATGATAATGCCACGTAATTTTCCCTTATATCTTCTGGCAGGGGGATTATTCTATGTATTTCAGACATTCTTTATATATAAACTTATCGGGCTTTCGCTGCGGGCGTCCGATATAAGGGATTCGATACTGGATATAAAAGTATTCTTTGCGATTCTGGCGCTTATCATAGTGGCAGCCATAGTATATATCTTTGTAAATATGTTTGCCGTATGTTACGGGGTATTTAATAATTCCGACAGAAAAGAAGCTGTTATGGAAGGAAGAAGCTTTATAAGAGGCAGGAGATTCAGGGTATATATAACATATATTATATGCTCGGTTATCTGCCTTGCCGGTTATTATCTGATTCGTTCAGTGCTTATGGTAGTAATGTCTACTCTTGTAGTAGTATTTGCAGGGGATACACTTGAGATGACCCTGATTCTGGTTATAAGCAGGTATATTGACTATTTTCTGATATTTTTCTCAAGCATAGCGGTGAGTATGATATATTGCGGACTTGCAGTTGGATTTTTTTATAATTTTGAAACAAGGGAGGCGACTGTGTCGGAGGAAGAATCAGATGATAATACAAGGCTTAATAAAAGGATAGCCGCTGCTGTCGCCGTCATTCTTGTAACGGGAACTCTGTACAATATAATAGACGTAGCAAGAAACGGTAATCTTAATGCGCATAATTCATTTGAAAATATAACAATCACATCACACAGGGGCTATTCTGATGAAGCTCCTGAGAATACGCTTCCCGCGCTCTCGCTCGCGATAGACAGCTTTGCGGATTATGCGGAAATAGATGTAAGACAGACCGGAGACGGAGTGCTTATTCTTATGCATGATACCAGTTTAAAGCGCACTACCGGTGTAGACAAGAATGTGTGGGAGATGGATTATCAGAGCATATCAGAACTTGACGCCGGCGCCGGTTTTGCAAGAAAATATGCCGGCACCAGAGTGCCGACGCTTGAGGAGGCGCTAAAACTATGTAAGGGAAGGATTAATCTTAACATTGAGATAAAAAGAGGCCCTGATGATGAAAATATGATAAAGAAGCTGATAGAGATGGTCGAGGAGTTTGATATGCAGAAGCAGTGTATTTTTTCCTCGACAAGTTACGAGTATCTTAAGGAAATCAAAAGATATGATACGGATTATCATACGGGATATATAGTATCGGCAGGATATGGGGATTATTTTGATGATGAAAACATAGATTTCTTCAGCGTCAATTCTTCATATCTGTCACAGGAAAATGTGAATCTTGCACACAGCTACGGTAAGGGAATATATGCATGGACCGTAAATGGGCAGACGGAGATTAACCGTATGAAAGCAATCGGAGTGGATGGGATAATAACTGATAAGCCGATATATGCAAGGGAAGTGCTGTTTGGAGATGAGAAAACCCAGTCTCTTGTTTCATATATTAAAATGCTTATACAATAATTCTTGAATTTTTGTTTAAATGAATTTATACTATTAGAAAAACTTACAGAATAGGGGGATGAAGCATGGATGAATTAGGCGAAAGACTTGAACTTGACAATGGTGAGTTGGAGTCTCAGATTCCTGAAAGCTTTGTGGAACCAAGGCTGCTGTTTGATATGCTTATCAATCATCTGCGAATGTATCATCCTTCAGACAATCTGGATATTATATATAAGGCATACAGTATATCCGATGAGGCGCATCATGATCAGAGAAGAAAGTCCGGTGAACCTTATATCATCCATCCTCTCTGTGTAGCCATTATACTTGCACAGCTTGAGATGGATAAGGAGACCATAGTGGCGGGTATTCTTCATGATGTTGTGGAGGATACCAAGTATACGCTTGAGGATATTACGAATATATTCGGCGAAGAGATTGCGCTTCTGGTTGATGGGGTTACGAAGCTTACCCAGATTAATTACACCGCCGATAAGATAGAGATGCAGGCAGAGAATCTCAGAAAGATGTTTCTTGCGATGGCAAAGGATATAAGGGTTATCCTTATAAAACTTGCGGACAGACTGCATAATATGAGAACGCTTCAGTTTATGAGCCCCGAGAAACAGAAAGAAAAAGCCAGAGAGACACTTGACATATATTCGCCTATAGCGCACAGACTCGGTATATCAAAGGTCAAGGTAGAACTTGACGATCTTTCTTTAAAATATCTGCAGCATGATATATATGAGGAACTTACCCAAAAACTTGATTCTATGACTGTAGAAAAGAAGTCTTTTCTACAAAGGATAGTAACTGAGGTCCGCGATAACATCGCCGCCGCCAACATAGAAGCAAAGATAGACGGAAGGGTAAAGCATCTGTTTTCCATCTATAGAAAGATGAAGAACCAGAACAAGACACTCGATCAGATATACGATTTATTTGCCGTCAGGATTATTGTGGAGAGCGATAAGCAGTGCTACGAGGCGCTTGGAATAATACATGAGATGTATAAGCCTATTCCGGGTCGTTTCAAGGATTATATTGCCATGCCTAAGCCTAACAAATACCAGTCGTTACATACAACCCTCATAGGACCTGAGGGGCAGCCGTTTGAGATACAGATTCGTACCTACGAGATGCACAGGACGGCTGAATACGGTATCGCCGCACACTGGAAGTATAAGGAAGGCATCGACGGCAAATCTCAGGATAATGAGGAAGCCAAACTTACATGGCTCAGACAGATCCTTGAATGGCAGCACGAGATGTCTGATAATAAGGAATTTCTTTCCCTGCTTAAGAGCGATCTTGACCTGTTCTCTGACAGTGTGTATTGTTTTACACCGGAAGGTGATGTAAAGACGCTTCCTACCGGCTCTACTCCTATCGATTTTGCATACAGCATACATACGGCAGTGGGCAATAAGATGGTTGGAGCAAGAGTAAACGGTAACCTTGTCACCATAGATTATAAGATACAGAATGGTGACCGTATAGAGATCATTACCTCCCAGAACTCAAGGGGACCAAGTCGTGACTGGCTATCCATAGTCAAGAGCACACAGGCCAGAAGTAAGATTAATCAATGGTTCAGGGCGGAATTTAAGGAAGAGAATATCGCAAAGGGTCGTGAGCTGATAGCGGCATATGCAAAGACAAAAGGTATTTCGATATCTGATTATCTGAAGCCGGAGTATCAGGACTCATGCCTTAGAAAATACGGCTTCAGGGACTGGGATTCACTGCTTGCCTCAGTAGGACACGGCGGACTTAAGGAAGGGCAGATCGTTAACAGGCTGGTAGAGGAATATAATAAGAGAAAACGCAGCATTGTTTCCGATGAACAGATTATTAAAAATATTGAGGAAAAGGGAGTTAAGGTTCAGGCAGAGAAGCTTGGCGCCGCATCAGGTAAACGCGGAAGCGGAATCATAGTCGAGGGAATGGACGATCTTGCAGTACGATTTTCAAGATGCTGTAATCCGGTTCCCGGTGATGAGATAGTCGGATTTGTAACCAGGGGGCGCGGAGTGTCCATCCACAGGACGGACTGCGTCAATGTGATGAATATGCCTGAGGATGACAGAAAACGTCTTATTGAGGCGGAATGGAGAAGCAGCAGCTCAAAAGACAATGAGATGTATGCTACCGAGATAATAGTATATTGTCACGACAGAAGCGGTATACTTTTTGATATTACTAAAATATTTACCGAGAGGGAAATAGATGTAAAATCAATGAATGTGCGTACGTCCAAAAAGGAAACTGCAACAATTAATATAGGATTTGAGGTTAAAAGTAAGGAGGCTCTTGCCACGCTTGTCAGTAAGATAAGGACTGTCAGCGGTGTAATCGATATCGAGAGAACCTCCAGCTGATGACGGAAAGGATGGCTGTATGTATTTAAAATATTATGTCGTGGGAGACGTTCAGACCAATTGTTACATTGTCGCCGCCGATACATCAAAAGGCTGCGTTGTTATTGATCCGGGTGATGAGGCGGGCTATATCATGGCTGAGGCAGAGAAGGCAGGCTATACGATAGACGCCGTGATACTCACGCACGGACATTTTGACCATATTCTCGGAGTCAATGAGATAAAGGAAAGAACCGGCTGTAAAGTGTATATACCGGAAGCGGAAAAGGCGCTTTGTGCCACCCCGGCTCTCAACTGTTCCATTATGCACAGGGGTGCATACAGCTGCACTGCGGATGTATATTACAGGGACAATGAGATGATAGAGGAGGCAGGTTTGTCAATCAGAGCAATAATGACTCCCGGTCATACGGCAGGAAGCGCATGCCTGTATATTGAGGATGAGGCGGTCCTGTTTTCCGGTGATACTCTGTTTCATATGTCCATAGGAAGGACTGATCTTCCTACGGGAAGCATGAGCGCACTGTGCGCGTCGGTACGAAACAGATTATATGTACTGCCTGATAATGTAACGGTGTATCCGGGACATGGTCCGGAGACTGATATCGCATTTGAAAAGCATAATAATATGTATGTGTAGGAAACCGGTATGATTGATATATACTGTAACAACAATGCATTTGAATATGATATAAGAGCGCTTACGATGGCATTTTTTCCACATGATAATATTGATTATCATATTGCATATAAGCCTTGTGATACCGGTATCGGTATAATGCTGTCAGAGAAAGATATACAGATAAATGTTTCAGACGTGCATGAGAGCTTTCATTTTGAGCATGTGGCGGAGCGTGGCCCATACAGGGATGAGCTAAAGAGGAGCCTGTACAGGGCTTTGTCTGCATATACGAAAAGAAAGCTTCCGTGGGGTACTCTGACAGGAGTCAGGCCATGTAAGATTCCGATGAATATCATGCTTTCGGGAAACGATAAGGATACAGCAGTAGAATACATAAAAAATGCGTATTATTGCTCGGATGATAAAGCAGGGTTCTGTACGGATATTGCAGAAAGGGAGATAGGAGTACTTAAGAAGGCGGGCTTTGGAGACGGCTATAGTATATACATAGGCATTCCGTTCTGCCCCACCGTATGTAATTACTGTTCATTTTCATCCCTTTCACTGCGTGGGACAGAAAATGCCGATGAGCTGATGAGGATGTATATTGAGGCGTTAAGGAAGGAATGCGAGTATGCGGGCGGTATATATGTGGACAGACAGCTTACAAGTATATATATCGGCGGAGGTACACCCACGGCGTTAAGTGAAAGATATCTTAGCGAATTAATGGATATGATAAGAAATAATTTTAATACAGACAGCGCACTTGAATTCTGCGTGGAGGCAGGACGTCCCGACAGTATAGATAAAAAGAAGCTTGAGATATTAAAAAATGCGGGGGTTGACAGGATATCCGTAAATCCGCAGACGATGAAGGATGAAACCCTGACTCTTATAGGGAGGAAACATACCTCTGATGATGTAATACGTGCATTTTATATGGCGAGAGAATCAGGTTTTGATAATATCAACATGGACCTTATAGCAGGTCTTAGCGGTGAGACGGTGGATGATTTTGATTATACACTCGAGCGGATTGGGAAGCTTTTGCCTGAGAGCTTTACCGTTCACTCACTTGTAGTTAAGAGGGCTTCAGAATACAGGAAGCTGCGAGAGGAATCGGGAATTGTGCATAAGGACGACGTGGTTTCGGCAATGCTTAATAAAGCCATGAAATATGCGAAAGAGAGGGATTACAATCCCTACTATATGTACAGGCAGAAAAGTAAGGCGGGGCTCTCGGAAGGCTATGTGCACGAGAATGTAGGTTACGCATTATGCGGCAGGGAATCCGTATACAATGTAATGATAATGGAAGAAAAGCAGACAATAATCGCACTTGGAGCGGGAGCACAGAGCAAATATGTCAAACCATATGACCCGCATGCAGCAGGGAGAACAGAACTTGTAAGGAACTCAAATGTAAAAAATGTATATGAATATATTAACAGAGTTGATGAAATGATAGAGCGTAAGAAGAGGTGGCTTGATGAACAGACTGTCAGTCAGTAGGGACAGGACGGATATAATGGGGTATGATTTTGCCGATGCAATAGAGCATGGCACAATAGTGAGCGAGCTTTCAGTGCTTGTAGCAAAATGCCTTGGGATGGATGAGGATTTCTGCAACGATATTGCCATAGCAGCAATGTTGCATGATATAGGTAAATTAAGGCTTTCGGAGCATTTACATAAAGAACGCTCAGAGGCCATGGTTGTGGAAAAAATGAAATATGTCAGAATGCATGCGACATTTAGCAGGGATATAATGAAGGAACACGGATATGCGGATAATCTGCTTGACATGGTATACCATCATCATGAAAATTATGACGGAAGCGGTTATCCATCCAATATATCAGGCGAGGATATTCCACTTGGAGCAAGAATTATAAGAGTATGCGACGTTTTTGCAGCGCTCGTGTCGGACCGCTCTTACAGGAAGGCGTTTTCGGAAAATGTGGCAATCGAGCTTATGATAGAAGAAGAAAGACATTTTGACATGAAGGTTTTTCTTGCATTCTTAGAGGTTATACATTCAGACGACTACAACAGGGTCAGAAGGCTGATGCATGGAGATATTGCGGCTTGCGTCGTGTCTTACTATCAGGATAATATAGATATGTAAATAAATATAAGGAGTGAATATAATGGCTGAATCGATGAAGGGAATGCACAGGACGCACAGATGTGCGCACTTGTCATTAAGTAATCTGCATGAGCAGGTGACTGTTATGGGATGGGTGCAGAAAAGCAGAAATAAGGGAGGTATCATATTTGTCGATTTAAGAGACAGAAGCGGTATCATCCAGATAATATTTGAGGGTAAGAATCTTTCGGGTGAGGATTTTCTTAAAGCTGAAAGGCTTAGAAGCGAATACGTTATCGCTGTGACGGGAACTGTTGAAAAAAGAGCCGGGGCGGCAAACCCCAATCTTTCCACGGGTGAAATCGAGCTTATTGCAGGTCAGATAAGGATTCTTTCAGAATCAGAGACGCCTCCTTTTCCTATAGAAGAGGATTCAAAGACCAAGGAGGAACTGAGACTCAAATACAGGTATCTGGACCTTAGAAGGCCTGATATACAGAAAAATCTTATCATGAGAAGTCAGGTGGCAACTCTTGTAAGACAGTTTCTTGCGGACGAGGGATTTCTGGAGATAGAGACCCCTATTCTGAATAAGAGCACGCCTGAGGGGGCAAGGGATTATCTTGTGCCGAGCAGGGTGCATCCGGGAAATTTTTATGCTCTTCCACAGTCTCCGCAGCTGTTTAAGCAATTGCTTATGGTGTCGGGCTATGACAGATATTTTCAGATTGCAAAGTGCTTTAGGGATGAGGATCTGAGAGCTGACAGACAGCCTGAGTTTACACAGATAGATATGGAGATGTCCTTCGTGGATATAGATGATGTAATAGAAGTAAACGAAAGGCTTTTGCAAAAAGTATTTAAGGAAACCATTGGTGTAGACGTTAAGCTTCCTATTAAGAGAATGACGTATGCGGAGGCAATGGAGCGATTTGGTTCGGACAAGCCTGATACGAGATTTGGCATGGAACTTAATAATGTTACCAACATAGTGAGAGACTGTAATTTTGGCGTGTTTACCGGAGCCATTGCCGACGGAGGAAGCGTAAGAGGAATCAATGCAAAGGGACAGGGAGGTATGTCCCGTAAGAAGATAGATGCACTTGTCGAATATGCAAAGGGTTATGGGGCAAAAGGACTTGCCTATATCCAGATAGCGGACGACGGAAGCATCAAATCCTCATTTGCAAAATTCATAAGCGAAGAAGAGATGCACAGACTTATTGGTGCAATGGACGGTGAGAACGGAGACCTTCTGTTATTTGCGGCAGATAAAAATAAGGTTGTATTCGATGTTCTGTCGGCGTTAAGACTGCATCTTGCAGACATGATGGAACTTACGGATAAGGATACCTATGAATTCTTGTGGGTTACTGAATTCCCGCTGTTTGAGTGGTCCGAGGAACAGGGCAGATATGTTGCCATGCATCATCCGTTTACAATGCCTATGGAAGAGGATCTTCATCTGCTTGATAAGGAGCCGGGAAAGGTAAGAGCCAAGGCATATGATATTATACTTAACGGCAATGAGATTGGCGGAGGATCTGTGAGGATACATCAGGATGATGTGCAGGAGAAGATGTTCGAGAAGCTTGGGTTCAGTAAGGAGGCAGCCTATGACAGATTTGGATTTCTTCTTAATGCATTCAAATACGGAGTACCGCCGCATGCCGGTCTTGCATATGGCTTTGACAGGCTGATTATGCTTATGGCAAAAGAGGATAATATAAGAAATGTTATCGCATTTCCTAAGATAAAGGATGCGTCATGTCTTATGACTGATGCGCCGAATGTTGTTGATGATGCACAGCTTGAAGAACTGGGAATCGAGCTTATAAATAAAGAGTAATGGAGGTAACGAAATGAGTGTGACAAAGACTGTATTTGGTAAGACGAAGGATGGCAGGGAGGTTACCCTGTATACTATTGAGAACGCAGGCGGACTTAAGGCTTCGCTCATTGATTATGGCGCAATACTAGTCCATCTCATTACGCCGGATGCAAACGGTAAAATGGACGATATTGTACTTGGCTTTGACGATGTGGCAGGCTATGAAGAGAATACGCCTTATTTTGGAGCTTTTATAGGAAGATGTGCTAACAGGATAAAAGGAGCTTCATTTACGCTTAACGGAGTGACCTATAATGTGGAAAAAAATGAGGGAGATAATAATCTTCACGGAGGTTCGCCGTGGTATCATAAGGTTATGTATGAAGCACAGATTGATGACGATATGAGCGTAAGCTTTATAAGGCGCAGTCCGGATATGGAACAGGGATTCCCGGGCAATCTTGATATGAAGGTGACATATAGGCTTACGGATGATAATGAGCTGTTCATCATCTATGACGCCGTGTCCGATAAGGATACGATTCTTAATGTTACGAATCACACATATTTTAATCTGGACGGACATAAAAGCGGCTCAATTACAGATCATACGTTACAGCTGAACGCATCATTTTTTACACCTACGGGAGAGGATCTTATCCCTACCGGCGAGATAGATCCGGTGGCAGCAACGCCGCTTGATTTTACCGTGGAGAAGAGGATAGGTGATGATATTGACGCAGATTATCTTCCTCTTACTTACGGACAGGGTTATGATCATAATTATGTACTTGATAAGGATCAGGGAGTGTTCGCAAAGGCCGGAGTCGTAAAAGGCACGACCGGAAGAATCATGGAGATATACACCGATATGCCGGGAATGCAGTTTTATTCGGGCAATAATATCGGAACCGTAACTAACGGCAAGGACGGATGTACATACAAGGGGCGCGACGGCATGTGTTTTGAAACTCAGTATCATCCGAATTCATGCAATACCGCTTCATTTCCGTCATGCGTGCTTCCCGCAGGAAAGAAATTTCATTCGGAGACAGTGTATAAATTCAGCGTATAAACCCATAATAATAGCAGGTGTTAAACATAGAAAAGTGAGCCTTACAGGGGTTCACTTTTTGATTGCAACAATTACATGCAGTAATGCATAAAATATATCATGCAGGAATGAATGTGTATGGGGAGAAAGCGATGTTGAGCATATTGGGTAAGCTTTTGTGCAGTGAACTTGGTGAGCAGAAATATGATATGTATTTTAGCTATTATTGTAAATATATTAATAACGCAAGAGACGGTATACATGACAGACATGGAGAGTTGATATTTAACGATATATACGGACAGCTTGAGGACAAGGATATATATACGCTGCATGAGATGCTTGAGAGACTTCTTGATGCGGTATCGTTATCTGTAAAAATAAGCAGACAGTATATGTGGGTGTGGCTCGGTACCGTCATTACGATTATCATCCTTGTAATGCTGCCGGTAACACCGGCATGGACCATATGCGGAATAATATTTGTGATTATGAGCTTTGGCTATAAAAGCATGGTATTTATCGTGAACAGATACTGCTTTATTGATGCCGGAATCATTATGATGTATAAAATGGCGCTGTACCATACAATTCTGACATATAATGTTAATAAAATATCAAAAGCTTTAGGTTGAAATGATTTTACATTTATTATATAATTATTTAATAAACCTGTCGATAACATATATGACAGACAGAAGGGAGAGGGAATATGAGTAATAAAATCATACTTATAGACAGACAGTACGGAAGTGGTGGACGAGAGGTCGGAAAGATGCTTGCACAGAAGCTTGATATACCTTTTTACGACGGACAGATGCTTCTTATGGCAGCGGACAGATTTGGTCTTAATCCGGGCGTTATGAAGGAGTATGACGAGAAGAATGTTAAGAGCATGATCTATATGATTGCCATGTATTCGGACTATGGTATGGAGGATACAAGTAAGCTTTTGCCACAGAAAATATATAATGCGATGGCACAGACCATAATCAGACTGGCCAATGAAGGACCATGCGTCATTATGGGAAGGTGCGCCGATTATATACTTAGCGACAGAAAAGACTGCCTGAGCCTCTTCATATACGCATCCGATATGAGCTTCAGGATTAACAGAGCCATGACGGTTGATAATGTGCCGGAAAAAGAGGCGGCAGGATACATAAAGAAAAGGGATAAGCAGAGAAGAGAATATTATAATTTCCATACTGACGGAAGATGGGGAGAGGCTACTAACTATGATCTGTGTCTCAACACTTCATCTCTGGGATACGAGACATGTGTGTCCATAGTTGAGGGCCTGTGCCTCTGATACCGGATATAAAAGTCAGTTATGGGAGCAGTATGTTTTATGATCAAAAGAGGGATTAGAGACGGCATACCGATTGCACTTGGATATTTTTCAGTGTCGTTTTCATTTGGTATACTGGCGGTGTCGGATGGATTCCTGTGGTGGCAGGCGTTACTTATATCGATGGCAAATCTTACGTCTGCCGGACAGTATGCGGGGATAACGGTTATGGCTGCGGCCGGTTCTCTGGTGGAGATGGCGATTACCCAGCTCGTTATCAATATGCGTTATGCGCTTATGTCCATATCTCTCACACAGAAGCTTGATAAGGGATTTGTACGTCCATACAGAATGCTTCTTGGCGCGGGGATAACGGATGAGATATTTGCGGTTGCGATGAACAGTGGAAGAAGTATCAGTAAGGGTTATATGTCAGGACTTATAATGATACCCTATGTAGGCTGGGCTATGGGAACGCTCGCCGGCGCCGTATGCGGCAATATACTTCCCGGCATTGTATGTGATGCACTTGGAATAGCATTATTTGGAATGTTTATTGCGATAGTAGTTCCGGCGATGCGGGATGAGAGACCGGTCATGGTTGTTGTCGCAATTGCAGTTATGATAAGCTGCATACTGTATTATGTTCCGGCATTTGAGGGAGTTTCGTCGGGATTTTCAGTTATTATATGCGCCGTGGTGGCGGCATGCATAGGAGCCGTACTGTTTCCCGTGAGGGAAGAGGCGGTTTGACATATGTAATATCCGGAGTGTGAAGCATGGATACAAAGACATTTTTTGTATATCTTATAGTTATGGCAGGCGTTACTTATCTTATAAGGGCGGTGCCGTTTGTACTGATTAATGAAAAGATACATAACAGGTATTTCAGGGCATTTTTTAATTACATACCATATACGGTGCTTGCCGCAATGACTGTTCCGGCAGTGTTTTATTCGACGGATAATACAATAACAGCCGTTCTTGGATTCGTTACGGCGCTGGTACTGGCATACATGAGAAAAAGCCTCATTGTCGTGGCGCTGTCTGCAAGCGCTGCAGTTCTTGTGGGCAGTCTGATAATGAAGGTTCTATAATAAAGATACTGGAGGTAATATAATGACAGACAACGTATACACCAATCAGGACATGTTGGAGTGGCTCGGTTACTTTTCCGATAAAATGGATGTGAGTCCGGAGAAGATTAAGATACTTAACATATGTACGAGAAAGAAGAATGTCCTGCCTACGATTGAGACCCATAAGAGAGTCATGATATTTGCTAACCAAACATATGAGAATATACTTTTCCAGTTCTGGGAGGCGGGATTTGGCGAGTATGACATATGGATAGGAGAGGGGCACAGGGCCGGTGGCGAGATTAGGCATACAAGGGTAAAGGATGTGCTCAATAAAAAAATTAAAGGCCCTACGGTTATATTTATTGTCAATGAAAATACCCGTGAGTCATTCAGGGTTGGTATAAAGAATGAATACTTCAGCGCCGGTACGGTGCGCTATGTCGGCAATGAGATTCGTGCGGTGATTATGAGTATGCTTGCCGTGGATGTTCAGGATACCATATGTATTGTGAGCGGAGAGAGTATAGTTGTCGAGACGGCAATAGCAGCCGGAGAGGGAACGGTTATCGCAGTTGAAAAGGATAAGGGTTCCTTAAGGACAATGCACGATAATGTGGAACAGTTCGGCGTACATAATGTGGAGATTGTATCGGGGCTTACAAAGGAGCATATGGAAGGGCTTCCGGTTCCGAGACTTGCATTTATAGTTGCATCTGATACACTGGAGGACGATATAAAGAATCTTATATCCATCAATACTAAGATGCATTTTATGGTGTATACACTTGAATTTGACGTGCTTTCAGATATTAAGAACATATTCGAAAGGTACGGAATCAGCAGAACCGAGGCTGTTCAGATAACGATATCCAAGACGGATAAGAAGGGGGTTCTTATAACGGAGCCTTCACCGTGGATAGTTTCAGGAGAAGCAATCTGATACAAACGGCTGTGTACTGTAATTTGTCAGCACACAGCCGTCTTATTTTTAATTATTGTAATTTGAAAGAAATTGTTTTGTACGCTCTTTTTTAGGATTGTCAAATACATCCGCAGGTGTTCCGCACTCCAGGATGTATCCGTCATCCATGAATATAACCTGATTTGCAACCTCCCTTGCAAAGGACATCTCATGAGTTACAATTATCATCGTGGTATTTTTCTCGGCAAGCTCCTTCATAACCTTTAACACCTCGCCGGTAAGTTCCGGGTCGAGTGCGGACGTGGGTTCGTCAAAGCACAGGATATCAGGCTTGAGCGCAAGCGCACGCGCAATTGCAACACGCTGGCACTGACCGCCTGAAAGCTGGTGTGGATAATTATTCATGCGTTCGGACAGCCCCATCTGTTTGAGAAGTATCTCTGACTGAGCTTCAATCTCATTATGAATATCCCTTTTCCTCAGCTTATAATCAGGAAGCTCTTTTGCAAGGAGTTCCTTTGCCAGCATAACATTTTTTAACGCCGTATACTGCGGAAACAGGTTAAAGGATTGAAATACAAGTCCAAAATGAAGCCTTTTTTTCCTGATCTCTGATTCCTTATGAGTAGACGGATCATTTGCATCAAATAATATATTGTCATTGACGCGTATTATGCCGTTGTCAGGCCGCTCAAGGAAATTAAGGCATCGCAAAAGAGTTGTTTTGCCGCTTCCGGATGAACCGATGATTGAAAGTACCTGTCCTTTTTCAAGTGAAAAGCTTATACCTTTAAGAACCTGGGTACGGTCAAATGATTTGCTTATATTACTAACCTCTAAAACAGACATATGTAAACGCTCCTTCTATCTGAAATAAGTAAGCTTCTTTTCTAACTTCCCTAATATAATCGTAAGTATTCCGCTAAATGCAAGATAATATACCGCAGTAAAGAACAGGGGCCATATAGCTCCGGATATTCCCTGCGAGCCCTTCATAAACGCCTGTCCTGCCCATATAATCTCCTGTAGCGCGATTATGCGGGCAAGCGAGGTGTCCTTTACAAGGGTAATTATCTCATTGGATATCGGCGGTACTATACGTTTGATCATCTGAAGAAGAGTTATCTTAAAGAATATCTGGCTCTTAGTCATGCCAAGTACCAGACCGGCCTCCTCCTGACCGACGGGAACACCCTGTATACCACCGCGGTATATCTCAGAAAAATAGCAGGAATAATTAATTATAAATGAAACAGAGGCAGCGATAAAGCGTCCTGCTTCACCGCTTCCCCATATATTGTTGTGGAATACAAGACCCGGAAAATAGTATATGATAAGCATCTGGAGCATAAGAGGAGTACCCCTTATAATCCATACCACAAGTCTTGAAAACCATCTTAACGGTGCAAATCGGGACATTGAGCCAAATGAGATAATAAGCCCCAAAGGAAACGCACCGATAAGAGTTACAAAAAAAAGTTTTAATGTCTGTAAGAAGCCAATGTTAAGCGAGCGTATAACTATAGGCATCTGTTCTAATATCAAATCCATTGTATTATCCTGTTAATAAATTACTCAGTAATTAATGAAGCCTGTACGCCGTATTTTTCAGCACATGCGAGCATGCTTCCGTCCTCAATGCACTTATCGAAGAATTCATTGAGAGCAGCAGTGAGGTCTGAGCCCTTACGGAAGCCTACACCGTATTCTTCGCTGTTAAGTCCGACTGTGTACATAAGATCTGCATAACCGGTGCCCTCGCCAACCATGGCAGCTGCCATAAGCGAATCTATAACTGCAGCATCAGATGTTCCTGCCTTAACCTCCGTCAGTGCGTCAGCCTGGGTTTTTACAGGAGTATAGTTAAGACCAAGTGCGCTTACCTCGCTTTCACCGGCGCTTCCGGCCTCAACTGCAAAAGTAAGGTCCTTAAGACTGTCAACATCCTGATACTGGTCCGCTTTATCTGCAGGAACGATAACTATCTGGGCATTGTTGCAATATGGCTTTGAGCATTCCATAGCGCTTGTAACCTCGTCACTGAGAGTCATACCGTTCCATACGCAGTCGATAGTCTTACCGTCAAGCTCCATAATCTTGTTGTCCCAGTCGATTTCGACAAATTCAACTGAAACTCCGATGCTCTCAGCAAAAGCTCTCGCCATATCAGCATCAAAACCAATCCATTCGTTGTTCTCATCCTGATAATCCATTGGCTCAAAATCAGTAATTCCAACAACAAGCGTGCCTTTATCCTGTACGTAAGCCATGTCGCCTGACGCATCGCCTGAAGTGGATTCGTCCTTACCGCATGCTGTAAGTGAAAGCATCATTACAGTTGCAAGCATTATTGTAAATACTTTCTTCATCATACTGTTACCCTCCAACTTAAAATTATATTTTTTTTCGGTAACATCTTATCAAGATAGCGTGTTAAAGTCAATAGTCAAGTCGGTTACGCCGTTATTTGTACAGTTTAATGTTATGCCATAATGATTACTTTTATAAACCGCAAGAAAGCGATACTCGCCGGTGTTATAACGAATACACAAATGTGTCTTTTCTTCATCGCCATCTTGCTGACGCTTGCGGGTACCCAGTTCAGTCATTGATTCGGTATTTATTTCATTTCGAACATGATTTTTTATTATTCCAAAACCCTCGTCGAAAATCAAGTTTATAGTGAGGTTCTGTATAGTTTTTTGCAAAAGCAGGGCATACTATTTTGTTATACTAACTGCCGGACACTCCGTTATCGGCAAATAGACGTTCATTTTTTTCGAAACTCATTGTAATTATTCCGATGGTGTGATATACTAAATTTATATAAGTAGCCCTCAAATCAGTAGGAGGTATGAAAGATGGAATATTTAACAGTTACACAGGCGGCGGAAAAATGGGGTATCTCTACCCGTCGTGTTCGTTTGCTTTGTGCCAAAGGTGAAATTGACGGAGTTATCCGCAAAGGAAAATTATATATGATACCTGCAGAAACAGAAAAACCGTTGGATAAACGAAAATTGCCTAACAAAAGAAAACGTGGCAGATTTGCAGATATACTAACTGAAATTGATATTAAAAAAGTTAAACTTGACGATATGCGTCCGCCTACTGCAGGCGAAACACAGCGTTTGCGTGATGAGTTTATGGTTGACTTCACTTATAATTCAAACGCTATTGAAGGCAACACGCTTACTTTGAAAGAGACCGCTATGGTGCTTGAAGGAATGACGATAGACCGTAAACCCTTGAAAGATCATCTTGAAGCTGTCGGGCACCGTGACGCATTCCTTTATATTGAAGATATTGCACAAAATAAGACAAGATTGAGAGATACGGAAATCAGGGCGATTCATTCATTAGTACTAATGAATAGACCTGAAGATAAAGGAGTTTACCGCCGTATTCCTGTCACAATTGCAGGTGCATATACCGAACCGGTACAACCATTTCTCATAGAGCCGAAATTGACGGAGTTACTTGCCGAAAATGAAGAGCGTAAAAAGACAATGCATCCGATTGAACGCATTGCCCGTTTTCATCTCGAATTTGAAGGAATACACCCTTTTATAGACGGTAACGGCAGAACAGGTCGATTGATTTTAAATCTTGAGCTTATCCGTAACGGCTATCCCGCAATCAATGTGAAGTTTACTGACCGTAAACGCTATTATGATGCTTTTGATGCATTTTATCGTGACGGCAAAGCAGACGATATGGTGTTACTTGTTGCAGAGTATGTAAACGAACGCCTTGACCGATATTTAGAAATTGTGAAAGAGTAAAAGCATTAGGAGAAACAAAATGAGTACAAATATATCAAAGCAAAAGCGTAAGGACTTGCTGAATAAAATAAAAGAAATCCGAACCTTTATTGCTTTAGCTCCGCAGGATGAAAATACGGGCAACCTGCCGAAAAAATGGAAGAAGCGTTCCAAGAACACTTAGAAGAACGGGAATACACCAAAGCAAAAACGGCATAGCCGACAGGCTATACCGCTTAAATGCAACTATATTAAGCTTAAAATACAAAAGCCTTGGGGCACCTTCCTTACGGAGGGTGCCCCTTTTATTTATATAAGATTAGTAGTTTTCTGCGTGAAGTTCAAAATAACTCTGTGGATGATTGCAGGCAGGGCATACGTCAGGCGCCTTTGTTCCGACGATTATATGTCCGCAGTTGCGACATTCCCATACCTTAACTTCACTCTTTTCAAATACAGATGCTGCCTCTATATTATTCAGTAAAGCCCTGTATCTTTCTTCATGGTGCTTCTCAATAGCGGCTACAAGCCTGAATTTCTCCGCAAGTTCAGGAAATCCCTCTTCATCCGCCGTCTTTGCAAAGTTGTCATACATGTCTGTCCACTCGTAATTCTCACCATCTGCAGCAGCGGCAAGGTTGCCGGCTGTATCTTCTATACCGTTTAACTCCTTAAACCACATTTTTGCGTGCTCTTTCTCATTATCCGCAGTTTTTAGAAACAGGCCTGCTATCTGCTCATAACCCTCTTTTTTGGCTACTGATGCAAAATATGTATACTTGTTTCTTGCCTGTGATTCTCCTGCAAATGCTTCCTGCAGGTTTTTTTCCGTCTGTGTTCCGGCGTATTTGGTTGTTTTCATGTGCAAAATCCTCCTTTTTTATGTTGTAATCTTAGTCTTATCTGCCTGCATGTGCGATATCCGTATGATTCGATAT
Source organism: uncultured Eubacteriales bacterium (assembly GCA_949292725.1). GTDB lineage: Bacteria > Bacillota > Clostridia > Lachnospirales > Lachnospiraceae > V9D3004. The sequence goes on from CASFAQ010000006.1 coordinate 23,790, forward strand.
CTCTTCATTGATTGTGCAAAGGTCACTCAATGACAGATTGTGAATATCATCATTGCCGGTAATCCTTGCAAATGTCCTTAATTCCTCTGCAGAACATTTAAGATAGTTCTCTACCCGTTTGGCTGCTGTATCTATATGTAATCTCTTTCTGAGATTCTCATCCTGTGAGGCGATGCCCACTGGACACATTCCGGTGCCGCAGATACGGTACTGCTGGCATGCCGCCGCTACCATGGCTGCCGAAGCGACAGCAACGGCGTCTGCACCCATTGCAATTGCTTTTGCAAAATCAGAAGATATCCTAAGGCCCCCGGTGATAATAAGAGCGATATCCGAGCCGACTGAATCAAGATATTTCCTTGCGCGTAAAAGCGCATATATCGTAGGAACGCTGGTGGAGTCCCGAACAATGGCAGGAGATGCCGCGGTCGCGCCACCGCGTCCGTCTATGGTAATAAAATCAGGCTCGGCAGCAACACACACTGCCAGATCGTCTTCTATATGTCCGGCTGCAATCTTGATTCCGATTGGTCTTCCCTCGCTACGGGTGCGAAGCTCGTCTACGAGATTCTTAAGATCGTAAGCGTCATTAATTCCAGGAAATCTGGAAGGGCTTATTATATCTTTGCCAATTGGTTTGTTACGTACCCTTGCTATCTCAGGAGTTACCTTGCTGCCGGGAAGGTGCCCGCCCATACCGGGTTTAGTACCTTGTCCGATCTTAATTTCGATGGCATCTGAGCTTTTTAAGTTATCATCTGTAACACTGTACAGATTTGGGACATATTCAAATATGTACTTGTATGCCGCCTCTTTTTCCTCCGGCAGGATTCCACCCTCGCCACTGCACATTGCTGTACCGGCTGCCGCACTGGCTTTTGCTAAGGCTATCTTTGTCTCCCCGGATAGCGCGCCAAACGACATATGTGAAATATAAACCGGCATATCGAGCGTCATAGGCTTCTTCGCATGTTTGCCGATTACGGTCTTAAGAGATACATCCGCATGTTCGTCAAGTGGCATACGGGAAAGCTGTGCACCGAGTATGAGTATATCGTCCCAGTTCG
>CASFAQ010000006.1:24862-67278 GCA_949292725.1 uncultured Eubacteriales bacterium
CCCATCGCATCAATAATGGGTCTGCCTGTTACAGCCATTTCCTGAATCTCTTTCATATAACGGTAATCACTGTCAGTCTTTCTGGTTTCCTGCGGATAATCAAGGTTCATGGGTTCGGAGCTTATAGAAGAATCCCCACCATCATCTGCCGGTTCAAATTTGTCCGGAGGCTGTTTGCAGACCGGGCATTGCGTCAGTTCGGAAAATGGTTTTTGCTCTTTTTCCTCATCATAGATATATCCGCAGATAGTACACCTGTAAACCATATACATCCCTCCTCGTATTTTATACATCGTTTATATAATCTTGATTATAATATATATCAGTCGGCTTGTCGAGAAAAAAACAGGAACCTGTAATCAGATATGTTATACCGGTGGAGTGTATGATAGAGATACAGAATTGTATTATCTGAATGCCAGATATTATAATCCGGATGAAGGAATCTTTCTTATACAGGGCAGTTACAGAGGAACTAAGGAAGATGTAGCAACATGGAATCTGTACGCATACTGTTATAAGTGGCAATATTGACGGAATAAGCGGGCTGTTACAGAATAAATTATTTGTACCGGATAAGCGTCCGAAATGTAAACAAAAAACTGTTGACAAATGTTTTTTGTCTAATTATAATCATTGATAGCAATTGAATAATTTTATTTGAAAGACTATGACGGAGACAGTAGATTCATCCTGAAAGATACAGAGAGCCGCGTAATTGCTGAGAGGCGGTGCGAGTAGAGATGTATTGAATATCCCTCCTGAGTTGCAGTGTCGAAAGCTATGTAAGTAGATGCTGACGGATTCCCACCGTGATAAGGGACGCATATGATGGTATGTCGTAGATGGTATATGTAACATTTGTATGATTATAGCTCTTGCCGTTTACGGACGGCAGGAGCTTTTATTATCTGCAAAAACCTTAAGAGGAATAAGAACATTATGAAAGAGGGTATCAGATTCTATGAACACAGTTGAGATCAGATGGCATGGCAGAGGAGGCCAGGGAGCCAAAACGGCAGCTTTGCTTTTGGCAGATGTAGCGTTCAAGTCTGGCAAATATGTTCAGGGATTTCCTGAATACGGACCTGAAAGAATGGGAGCTCCTATTACTGCATACAACAGAATCAGTGATGAGCCAATTACCGTACACTCTAATATATATGAGCCTGATTATGTTGTGGTTGTCGATGAGGGTCTGCTTGACAGTATTGACGTCACTTCCGGACTTAATCCTTCGGGTGCGATAGTTGTTAATTCGGCCAAAGGGGCTGACGAGATTGCCATGAAGCTTAAGGGATATACGGGAAAGGTATATACCGTGGACGCAAGGAAAATATCCGTGGCGGCGCTTGGCAAATATTTTCCAAATTCGCCTATGCTTGCAGCAATAGTTGCTGTTTCGAAAGTTATGGATAAGGACCAGTTCCTTGGCGAGATGGAGGCTTCATACAGGCATAAATTCAGTAAAAAACCTGAAGTCATTGAGGGTAATATGAATGCGCTTCGCATGACATTTGAGGAGGTGTGCGTATGATAAGCGACAGAATTAATGAGAATTCACCATGGCAGGATATAACGCAGGGTAATAAGCTTTTTGAAGCGGCCACATCAAGGGAATTCATTACGGGTGAGTGGAGAACCCAGATGCCTATACATAATGCCGAAAAGTGCAGGGATTGTTATCTGTGCGTTCCCGTATGCCCTGATATGAGTATCATAGTAAATAAAGATGAGAAGATAGAGTTTGATATGGACCATTGTAAGGGCTGCGGTATATGTGCCAAGGTCTGTCCGTTTGAAGCTATTAAGATGGAGGTGCAGGGATGAGAGAGAGATTATCAGGTAATGAGGCAGTGGCATATGCAATAAAGCAGATTAATCCGGATGTAATGCCGGCGTTTCCTATTACTCCTTCAACAGAGATTCCGCAGTACGTATCCACATATATAGCTAATGGTGAGATGGATACGGAATTTATACATGTTGAGAGTGAGCACAGCTCAATGAGCGCCGCAATCGGCGCGTCTGCCGCAGGAGCAAGAGCGCTTACTGCAACGTCCTCATGCGGACTTGCTCTTATGTGGGAGGAGTTGTATGTTGCGGCTTCAGACAGGCTGCCTATAGTGCTTGCGCTTGTTAACAGGGCATTATCCGGACCTATTAATATCAATGCCGACCATTCGGACAGTATGGGGGCAAGAGACAGCGGATGGATTCAGATATATGCAGAGTCCAATCAGGAGGCTTATGATAATTTTGTTCAGGCATACAAAATAGCGGAGAATCCGGGTGTAATGCTTCCGGTAATGATATGTCAGGATGGTTTTATAACAAGTCACGGAGTGGAGAATATTGAACTCATAGAGGATGAGCTTGTTAAAGGCTTTGTAGGGGAATATGATCCTGTGCATTATCTTCTTAATGCGAAAGAGCCTATGGCGGTCGGACCTTATGCGGTTTCTAATTACTATATGGAGTCAAAGCGTGGACAGCGCGAGGCGATGCTTAATGCAAAACATGTTATACTTGATACAGCCGCAGAGTTTGAAAAAATATCCGGAAGAAAATACGGATTTTTCGAGGAATACAGGCTAAACGATGCCGATTATGCAATAGTTATAATCGGTTCGGCAGCAGGAACTGCAAAAGCGGCCATAGAGCAGATAAGAAAGACCACGCATGAAAAGGTAGGACTTCTTAAGATAAGAGTGTTCCGTCCATTCCCGGAGGAAGAGATAGCTGAGGCTTTAAGTAATGTAAAAGCTGTTGCGATACTTGACCGTTCAGAGATGTTTTCCGGAACCGGAGGACCTTTGGGAGCAGAAGTAACGGCAGCGCTGTACAGGGCAAAATCCGAAGCAGAGGTTGTTAATTATATCTATGGACTTGGAGGTCGTGATATAACCATACAGGATTTTACTGAGATATATGATGAGTTAAAGAGAATTGCCGATACGCATGAGATAAGGGATAATTACCGTTATATCGGTCTTAGAGAGCGAGGTAGGGATAATGGATAATATGAACAAACCATATAATTTTAAAGACCATATGATTAACAGAAAGGACAGATTTGTTCCGGGACACAGAATGTGTGCGGGTTGCGGAGGCGCTGTTGCAGTGCGTTCTGTATTAAGGTCTCTTCATGATGAGGATAAGGCGGTTATAGGTAATGCCACAAGCTGTCTTGAGGTTTCTTCGTATATGTATCCTTACTCGGCATACGAGGACAGTTATATTCATAATGCATTTGAAAATGCAGGTGCAACCATGTCCGGTGTTGAAACGGCGTACAGAGTCCTTCAGAAAAAAGAAAAAATAGACGAACATTATAAGTTTATTACATTCGGAGGAGACGGAGGAACTTATGATATCGGATTCCAGTCCTTATCGGGAGCGATGGAAAGAGGTCATGATTTTGTATATGTATGTTACGATAACGGAGCATATATGAACACCGGAACACAGCGTTCGTCGGCGACGCCGAGGTATGCAGATACCACAACCACTCCTGCGGGAAAGGTTAAGAATGGTAAAATTCAGGTGCGCAAGGATCTTTCGGCAATCATGGCAGAACATCATATTCCTTATGTTGCACAGACAACATTTCTCGGCAATTTTAAGGACATATACACAAAAGCAGAGAGGGCCATATACACACCGGGTCCTGCATTCCTTAACATACTTTCGCCATGCCCGAGAGGATGGGGATATGAGACGTCAGATATGATGGAGATATGCAGACTTGCAGTGGAAACATGCTACTGGCCAATGTATGAGGTCGTGGACGGAACATGGACGCTTACTTATAAGCCGAAGAAGAAGCTGCCTATAGAGGATTTCCTAAGGCCTCAGAGAAGATTCAGACACCTGTTTAAGCCGGGCAATGAGGAACTTCTTGAGCAGTTCCAGAAAGAAATAGATAAGAACTGGAATGATATTCTTATAAAGTGTAACATTTGATGACGAGTATTCAAAGCAGGTGAGTGGGCATGACTACAAGAGAAGAGGATTGGAATACCGTTATACCGGATGGTACGATTGAGACCGGCGACATAGAATGTATGATCAGGGAAAGCTATCAGCTTATATCGGACAGCCCGCGAAAACGGATATATGAAGCTGTCAAAAGAATACCGGAAGGAAAGGTTGCCACGTATGCGCAGGTCGCACAAATGGCAGGTAATGCGAGAATGTGCAGGGCGGTGGGCAATGCCCTTCACAATAATAAAGAGCCGGATACTGTTCCGTGTTATCGTGTTGTCAATGCTAAGGGCGAGCTCTCTAAGGAGTTTGCCTTTGGCGGACAAAATGCCCAGAAAAAGCTTTTGGAGCAGGAAGGTATAGAGGTGGTTGATAACAGGGTTGATCTTTCGGTGTATGGCATTAAATTATGAGATTAGGCTGATTTTGCGGCTATTGACACCCATACCGTGAAATGTTATAATAAATTGCATAGTATTGTGCGTTTGTTCAATAAGGAAAGGCAACGCACGATTTTTTTACCCATTTGATCTTTACAAAAAAGGGGGGTTTTTATGATTAAAAAATCAATTATGGAGATGGGACCTAAGACTAATGAACAGTTTGATGAATTAGTAAAATACTGTATGGCGTCAGGCGCCATTAATCTTGATCTTTACGAAGAATATGACGTAAAAAGAGGCTTACGTGACGCTAACGGAAAGGGAGTTCTTACGGGATTGACGGAGATATCCGATGTCGTTTCCTATAAGACTGTAGGAGGACGAAAGATTCCGGCAGAAGGAAGTCTTTATTATCAGGGATATAATGTAAATGACCTTGTTGCAGGTTTCAAGGATGTGAAATTTGGTTTTGAAGAAACTACATACCTTCTTTTATTCGGGGAGTTGCCTAATAAGGCGCAGTTAGAAAGCTTTAAGGTTATACTTGCAGAGATGCAGGAGCTGTCGGGGCAGTTTATCCGTGATGTCATTATGAAAGCGCCAAGTTCGAATATTATGAATGCATTGCAGAAGGGAATACTGACTTTGTATTCATACGATCCGAACCCTGATGACGTCTCAGTTCCTAATGTTCTCAGACAGTCGTTGCAGCTTATCAGTAAACTTCCGCTCATATCTGTATACGCATACCATGCATATCTTCATTTTGAGAGGGATGCAACTCTTGTCATACGTAATCCTGATAAGAATTGTTCGATAGCGGAGAATATATTGAGAATGCTAAGATATGACGGCAAATATACGCCGCTTGAGGCAAAGGTGCTTGATACGGCTCTTGTTCTCCATGCAGAGCATGGCGGTGGTAATAATTCCACATTTACAACGCATGTAGTAACCACAACGGGAACAGATTCATATTCTGCAATAGCAGCCTCCATAGGTTCGCTTAAGGGACCAAAGCATGGTGGAGCCAATATGAAGGTTCAACTGATGTTCAAGGATATCAAGGCGCATATCAAGGATTGGGACGACGAGGAGGAGATACGCAAGTATATCGTCAAGATTCTTAATAAAGAAGCGTTTGACGGCGCCGGACTTGTATACGGTATGGGGCATGCGGTATATACCCTGTCAGATCCAAGAGAGGTTATATTAAAGGATTGTGCAAGACAGCTCGCAATTGAAAAAGGAGTTGATAAGGAATTTAAGCTTTATGAGACGGTTGAGCGTATAGCTTCTGAACAGATAGCTATAAAGAGACGTCTGTTTAAGCCGGTGTGTGCCAATGTTGACTTCTATAGCGGATTTGTATATAAGATGCTTGAGATACCGGAGGAGCTCTTTACGCCGATATTTGCAATAGCGCGAATTTCCGGATGGTGCGCTCACAGACTTGAGGAGCTTGTTAATAATGGTAAGATTATAAGACCTGCGTATAAGTTTGTCGGTGTACACAAGCAGTATATGGAGCTTAGTAAAAGATAAAGAGATAATATATGGACTGGGGCCAGACGATTTGAAATCGTCTGGCCCCAGTTTTTTGTTATACCAATACTCCGGTTGCCCGCTGGCCTTTAGCACCGCGGTTTCTGGTGCGTATCTTTTTGTAATTTATCAGTTTGCCGCTAAGAGTTCCGGTTTCTTCCGATGTATTTATACAATCTGCATATATTACTTTGTCATCATTTTCAAGAGATATTCCCTTGATTCCACGGCTTGTTTTTTTGAATTCACTGACCTCGGTAAGCATGAATCCCAGGGAAAGTTTTTTTGCGGTAAGCATTACAACCTTTTTGCTTTCAGAGATATATTCTGAGGCCGATAAGAGTTTGACGCATACCAGTCTGTCGTCCTCCTCAAGTTTGGTAGCGCCAATCATATGTCTGTTGGTTTCAAATTCGGCGCCGGAAACAAGTTTTATATATCCTTTTTCGGTTACAAACAGCAATATGGAATCAAATAATTCGTCAAATGAAGCGTAGGTAAGCAGATCGTCATCTCCAATCTTGCATAATGTGTGGATAAGCGTGCCCTTATCCTTAATGCGACAGCGTGGAAGAGAGGAGGCTTTTATCTGATGCATATTGCCGTTAGCTGTAAATACACACAGTTTATCGTTGCTTTTCATAGGTACTATATCAGGATACTCCGCCAGAGTTTCGGAGGTGAGTCGCTGATAACTTGATTGGTCGATTGTTTTGGTATATCCAAATCTGTCGATGAGCACATATATGTCCTCAATTACGACCTTTTCAACATAATCCGTATTCTGTACGCTGTCCAGTATCGTCTTTCTGTCGGAGTAGAATTCTTTTGCATAATTCCTAAGACGCGTTTTGATTACTTTAAGAAGCTCTTTCTCACTGTTTAATATCAGATTATATGATTCTATATCTGTAGAAAGCGAGTCTTCCTCCTTATGAAGCTTTAGTATTTCAAGGCCTATAAGTCTGGAAAGAGGCATTGCAAGTATTGCGTCAGCCTGTTTTTCGGTAAAATTAAATGTAGCCGCGAGTCTGGCTGACTGGTCATTTTTGAATTTGATGTCTGTGATATCCCCGTTAATGAGACAATTTTTAGCCTGGGAGACAGACTGGCTGCCTCTTAGGACCTCGATAATAATGTCGATTACATCCGTGGCGCGTATAAGTCCCTGAACGATTTCAAGTCTTTCGCTGGCTTTATCCAAAAGATGCGTGTATTCCCTGGTATACAGATCTTTTTGGAATTCGATAAACTCTTTGATTATTGATATTAAACCAAACTGCGTAGGCTGCCTGTCCTTAACTGCAAGGAGGTTGACGCCGTAAGTGTCCTCAAGAGGAGTTTTCTTATAAAGCCCGTTTAGAAGGTTTTCGGCATCCCGATCCTTTTTTACCTCTACGACGATACGTATATCGCTTCCGGATTCGTCCCGGACATCATATATCTCATCAAATGTTTTGTCGCGCATAAGGGTTGCAAGACTTTCTACAAGCTTTGTTTTATTGCCGGCAATCGTATAAGGGATTTCGGAGATTATAATATTGGTGCGACCGGCAGTACCAGGTTCGATAGTGCATTTTCCGCGTACTCTTAAACGTCCCTCACCACTCTCGTATATATGGGATATTTCTTCTTTGTTGATTATGGTTCCTCCGGTTGGAAAATCCGGTCCGGGAATATATTCCATAAGCTCGGTAAGGGATATGGACGGTTTGTTGATACATGCTATGACACCGTTTATAACCTCGGCGGTATTATGTGGAGGGATGTTGGTCGCCATACCTACGGCAATTCCGGTTGTTCCGTTGATTAACAGGTTAGGAAGCATTGCAGGAAGCACTACAGGTTCTTTTTCGCTGTCATCAAAATTAGGTATGAATTCCACAAGCCCTTTGTCAAGGTTGGAAAGCATGGTCATCGCGCCGTCTGAAAGACGTGCTTCCGTATAACGCATTGCGGCAGCTCCATCCCCATCTATGGAACCGAAATTTCCGTGTCCGTCTACAAGGGGCACGGAAAGAGAGTAATCCTCGGTCATATGTACAAGTGCGTCATATATGGCGCCATCTCCGTGAGGGTGAAATTTACCCATTGTATCGCCGACTATTCTGGCACTTTTTCTGTGCGGTTTGTCAGGAGAGAGATTAAGCTCCTTCATAGAATAGAGAATTCTTCTCTGTACCGGCTTTAGACCGTCTCTTATATCAGGTAGTGCGCGTGCGATAATTACGCTCATTGCATAGTCCCTGTAAGAGGATTTCATCTCCTCAGTAAAATCCATGGAAATAATATTTTCGGTAATGACTGTCTGTTCATTTTTCTTCTTGGCCATGATGACATATCCTCCTATATATCAAGCTTTGCGTATTTTGCTTCCTCCATAATGAATTCACGTCGTGGAGGTACATTATTGCTCATAAGAATATTTGTTATCTGGTCTGCCTCAATCGTATCGCTTATGCTCACGCGTGCCAGAATCCTTGAGGCCGGATCAAGCGTTGTCTCTTTAAGCTGGTCGGCGTCCATCTCGCCAAGGCCCTTGTAGCGCTGGAGGGTATTTATCTTTCTTTTGCCGTCGCGCCTGAATCTTTCAAGTTCATAATCGTTGAAGAGATATTTTGAGGCCTTCTTTTTGCCCTCAGTGTAGTCGACTTTATAAAGAGGAGGAAGTCCTCTGTAGATTTTCCCTTCTGTTATGAGATTTGGCATGAAGCGATAGAAAAACGTGAGAAGCAGAGTGCTTATATGTGCGCCATCCACGTCCGCATCGGTTAGGATGATTATTTTATCATAACGAAGTTTTTTGATGTCAAAATCATCTCCGATGCCGCAGCCAAATGCAGCGATCATATTTCTAATCTCATTATTTACGAGGATTTTTTCGAGGGCGGCTTTTTCGACATTAAGGATCTTGCCTCTAAGAGGCAGTACTGCCTGAGTACGTCTGTCCCTTGCGGTTTTTACCGTGCCTCCAGCCGAATCACCCTCGACAATGTATATTTCGCATTCTTCGGGTTTCCGTGATGTACATGAGGCAAGCTTACTTCGTACATCCACATCATTTAACTGTTTAAGCACTGCGTTGCGTGCCTTATCCCCCGCTTTTCTGGCATTATATGCGCGAAGGGAATTCTCAAGGATTTTTTTGAGGATTTCTACATTTTTATCAAAATAAAGCTGCGCTTCTCTGGAGAATACTTCGTCTACTGCAAGCTGTGCGTCGGAATTGCCAAGCTTTGTCTTGGTCTGACCCTCAAATTGCGGGTCGGGGTGCTTTATGGAGATGATGGTGATCATTCCATTGCGGTAATCTCTGCCGTCCGGTCTGTCCTTATCCTTGATCATATTAAGCTCCTTGGCATACTGGTTCATGATGCGCGTCAGGGCAGTTTTGAAACCGGTAACTAAAGTTCCTCCGTCGGATACGTTGATTCTGTTACAGTATGAATTTATCTGCTCATTATAATTGGTAGTATACTGAAAAGCTATCTCTACTTCTATATCGCCACATTTGCCCTCGATGTACACCGGCTCGTCATGAAGGGGTGTGATTTCAAAGGAATTATCCCTGAGATGGTCTACGATGTAAGAAATATAGCTTTTAATACCATCTTCTTCATAATAGGTATAGTTCTCGTTCGTCTGTTCGTTATGGAACATAAGCCTGAGCCCCTTATTAAGATAGGCAGTTTCCCTGAGCTTCTTACGAATGGTATCGGCCTTAAATTCCGTTGTATCGAAAATATCCGGATCCGGATAGAAGGTAACGCATGTTCCGGTATCGGATTTGGCACATTTGCCGGTTGCAGGTATAAGACCGTTTACAAGTTCGGTAACCGGCCGGCCGCCATTTTCGTAAGTATCGGTATAGATGAGACCGCCTCTTCTTACCTCGACCACCATGCGTGTGGAAAGTGCGTTAACAACGGATGCACCAACACCGTGGAGACCGCCAGATACTTTATATACGGAATTTCCAAATTTACCTCCTGCATGAAGCATGGTATACACTACGCGGATAGTAGGAATCTTCTTGACAGGATGAATGTCCACCGGTACGCCGCGTCCGTTATCTTTTATCCTAATGCCGCCGTCCTTAAGGAGGGTTATCTCTATGCTGTCACAGAAACCGGCAAGATGCTCGTCAATGCCGTTATCAAGAATCTCCCATATAAGATGGTGCAGACCCCTGCTTCCTGTGCTTCCTATATACATACCCGGACGCTTCCTTACAGCCTCAAGGCCCTCCAAAACAACAATCTGACTGCCTGTATAACTTTCCATTATAAAAACTCCAATCTCATAGTAATAAAACATGAACTGATGTTCACGGCACATAAAACAATTATACTTTATCTTGTATAAATTTGCAAAGTGTTTTATCATAAAGACAGTAGCATTCGCTGCCAGCGACGGAAAGGAGCATTATAATGAGCGAATTTGATTACGGAGTAATAAGTGACCCGGAAATATTTGAAATCAACAAACGAAAACCACATAGTGATAATCATTATACAGGAGGAAGATGCATAAAAACAGATCTGAACGGAACGTACAAGTTTCATTTTGACAGATGCATAGACGATGCGGTAAAGGATTTTTACATGCATGATTTTGATGTGAGCGGCTGGGATAACATAACCGTACCTTCAAATGTACAGATGGTCCGTCCGGATCTTGATGCGCCTGTATATACCAACGTTATGTACCCATGGGACGGACATGAGGACATTGTACCGGGAGAGATTCCACAGAAATACAATCCTGTATACAGTTATGTACGTGAAGTTACGATAAGCGAGATAAAGGAAAAGAAAACTTTTATAAGATTTGAAGGCGTTGAAAGCGCATTTGCACTATGGATCAACGGCCGTTTTGCAGGTTATAGCGAAGACAGCTTTGATGCCTCGGAATTTGATATATCAGAATTTATCCGTACAGGCACGAACAGAATTGCCATACAGGTCTTTAAGTGGTGCTCGGGAAGCTGGATTGAGGATCAGGATTTCTTCAGGCTTGGAGGAATATTTCGCGATGTTTATATGTATAGCGTTCCTGATATACATCTTGAAGATATATTTGTGAAAACCAGACTTATCAATAATTACACTGATGCGTCGCTGTCTGTAAGGCTCAGATGGCTTAAGAATCCTTTGTCCGAGGGCAGATACAGCATAAGCGTTATCGATTATATGGGCAGCAAAGAGAGTATATTTTCTTTAACGGACAGGATAGGAAACGGCAGCGAGATAAATGTTGTGGCAGAGATAAAGTCGCCTAAGCTTTGGAGTGCAGAAAAGCCATATCTTTATGAACTTCAGATAGAAGTATATGACGAAAATGATGAACTCATGGAAAGAATCTCGGAGCATATCGGCTTTAGATGTTTCGAGTTAAAAAACGGGATAATGCACATTAATGGGAAGCGTATAATGTTAAGCGGAGTAAACAGACATGATTTCAGTCATAAGAACGGGCGCGCCGTAACAAAAGATGAGATGCTGTGGGATGTCCGTACAATGAAGGCAAATAACATCAATGCGGTACGAACAAGCCACTATCCTAATCAACCGTATTTCTATGAGCTGTGTGATGAATATGGAATATATGTGATAGCTGAAAATAATCTGGAGACACACGGACTGTGGGCGTATCCGGGCGTATGGGGATGCAATGATAAACTTGTGCCTGACGGACGGAAGGAATGGTATGAGGTTCTGCTTGACAGGGCGTCGTCCCTTGTTGAAAGCAAGAAAAATCATCCATCCATACTGATATGGTCATGCGGAAACGAATCATTTGGCGGAGAGAATATATATAGGATGTCGCAGTTTATAAAGTCGATTGATGACACCAGACTTGTACATTATGAAGGTGTGTTCAACGACAGAAGATATAACGACACGTCAGATATGGAAAGCCAGATGTATACAAAGGTTGCAGATATCGTGAAATTTCTCAGGGAGAATAATGATAAGCCTTTTATCTGCTGTGAGTACAGTCATGCAATGGGAAATTCATGCGGCGGCCACAGAAAATATACGGATCTTGCAAAACATAATCCAAGGTATCAGGGCGGTTTCATATGGGATTTTATTGATCAGGCTATAGAAAGGACCAATTATAATGGCGAGACATTTCTTGCATATGGAGGAGATTTTGACGACAGACCAAATGACGATAATTTCTGTACCGACGGAATTGTATTTGCGGACAGAACATTATCGCCTAAGATGGCGGAGATAAAGCACAATTATCAGAATATAGATTGCGTAATATCTGAGACACAGATTACGATTATCAATTATTCATTATTTACATCAACGTCAGAATATGACTGCAGGATTGTCATGCTTGCCGATGGAAAATATGTATGCGAGGAAAGTATTTCTACAGATGTAGCACCGCTTGATAAGGGAGTTTACGACATCCCTGACAATCTGGTTGCAAGTATCGCCGCTGTTACCGGAGAGTGCACCTACAGGGTGCTGTTTACATTAAAAGAGGATACGATGTGGGCAAAGAAGGGTCACGAGGTTGCGTTTGACGAATATACATTTCTGATAGAGGGAATGGATTATGAAATGCAGACAAAGAAAAAGGCTCCACAGATTAATTCCTGCGACAATAATATCGGCATTTGCGGAGATAATTACTCTGCAATGTTCTCAAAATCAAAGGGGCTTATATCATATGTGTACAAGGGAAGAGAGCTGTTAAGAAGCAGCCTCTTGCCTAACTTCTGGAGAGCGCCGGTAGACAATGATAACGGCAACGGAATGTGCGCAAGGGATTATTATTGGAAGATTGCCAGTATGTATATGCGCCCGGTATTCATATCGGCACAGGCGGAGGATGATTGTGCGGTTATCAGATACAGATATGAATTTCCAATTGATAAGAACCTGACTGTGCACATGACTTATAAAGCATATGAGGACGGAACCATAAATGTAACGATGGAATATGAGGGCGAAAAAGAGCGTCCGGAGATTCCTGAATTCGGTATTATAGTAAAGGCTGCTCCGTTCCTTGACAGACAGATATTCTATGGACTTGGGCCGGAAGAAAATTATGCAGACAGAAATAATGGATGCAGATTAGGTATATATGAAGTGGATGTTAAGGATAGTCTGACACCGTATGTGGTGCCTCAGGAATGTGCAAATCATACCGGAATACGCTATACTACTATTATAGACAATGAAGGTGTGGGGCTGCGCTTTGCATCAAAAGACGCACCATCTTACATGGAAGGCAGCGTTCTTTCGTATACTCCGCATGAACTTGAGAACGCAAGGCACATGTATGAGCTTCCGGGACATAATTATTCGGTTGTAAAGCTTTCAAAGAGGCAGATGGGTATAGCCGGAGACGACAGTTGGGGCGCAAGACCACATCCGGAGTATATTATAGAATCTGATAAGGACATAAGCTTTAGTTTTGATATATCATATGTGGAATGATAGAAAGGGTCATTTTCGATGAATACGACATCTGAAAATAAACCGGATGCACTTAAAAAGCATATCTGTATGGGTATCCTTGCCCATGTGGATGCGGGAAAGACAACATTGGCAGAAAGCATGCTGTATCTTGGTGGCAGGATTAAGAAGCTTGGACGGGTAGATCATAAGGATACATTTTTGGATAATAATGAAATTGAAAGAGAACGCGGCATAACCATTTTTTCCAAACAGGCAGAGCTCGTAATAGCCGATAAGACGATAACAATTCTTGATACACCGGGTCATGTGGATTTTTCGGCAGAGACCGAAAGAGCGCTTATGGTTATGGATTATGTAGTGCTTGTAATCAGTGCAAGTGCCGGTATACAAAGTCATGTAATGACTCTGTGGAAGCTTCTTGCGATATATAAGATTCCCGTATTTGTATTCGTTAACAAAATGGATATGCCCGATACGGATATGGATAGCATGATGGGAGAGCTTAAGAAGGTCCTTAGCGATAGTTGCATATGTTTTAATAATGATGAAGAGTCCCTGTATGAAGATATAGCTATGGGAAGCGAAGAAGCCCTTACAGAATATCTTGAGACGGGCAAATTGTCTGATAAAACAGTAGCAGCCCTTATAAAAGAAAGATTGATATTTCCGTGTTTCTTTGGTTCTGCACTAAGGCTTACAGGTGTAGAATATTTCATGGAAAAAATGATAAACTATATGTCTGTGCCGGAATATCCCGAAGAATTTGGAGCTAAGATATATAAAATATCTAGAGATAATAAGGGTGTGAGGCTCACTCATATGAAGATTATGGGCGGCATTCTTAAGAACCGTATGGAGATTAATTCAAATAAGGTGGGTCAGATAAGAATATATTCGGGAGATTCATATGAGACCGTAGATGCCGCATATCCTGGGATGATATGTGCAGTTACAGGCATTGAAGACAATATGCCCGGCGAGGGGCTTGGTATAACGCCCGATTCAGATATGCCGGTTCTTACGCCCGTGCTTGTATACAGAATGATACTTCCTCCGGGAATCGACGTTCATAAGACTTATATGCAGATTAAGGATATTGAAGAGGAAGAACCCCAGCTCTCTTTAGTATGGAATGAAAAACTGAATGAGATAAATATAAGACTTATGGGAGCGATACAGACAGAGGTTCTTAGGCGTATTATAAGGGAAAGGCTCGATATACAGGTGGAATTTGACGCCGGAAATATAGTGTACAGGGAAACGATTGCAGAACCTGTGGAAGGAGTGGGACATTATGAGCCGCTAAGGCATTATGCAGAAGTACATGTGCTTATGGAGCCCCTTGAGAGAGGAAGCGGTATACAGATAGAAAGCGATGTAAGCGAGGATGTTCTTGATAAGAACTGGCAGCGCCTTATAATGACCAATCTGTACGAGAAGAAGCATGTCGGGGTTTTAACAGGTTCTGAAATTACGGATATAAAATTAACGGTGATAGCAGGCAGGGCACACCTGAAACATACTGAGGGAGGAGATTTCAGGCAGGCGGCTTACAGGGCCGTAAGGCAGGGACTTATGAAGGCCAAATCAGTTCTCTTAGAGCCTGTATATGATTTTACACTTGAGATCCCAAGTAGTGTACTTGGACGGGCAATGAATGATATAGTGCTCATGAACGGGAAAATCCAGGATACCAGAACTGCCGGAGAAAACGTTATTTTAACAGGCACTGCTCCTGTAGAATGCATGCAGGGATATCAGATTACTGTTGCCTCTTATTCAAAAGGAAGAGGAAGACTTACATGTAATGCGGGGGGATATATGACATGCCATAACGCAGAAGAGGTCATAGAAAAAATAGGATATGACGCCGCAGGAGATATTGCTAATCCATCCGCTTCCATTTTCTGCTCACACGGAGCGGGATTTTATGTGAGTTGGGATCAGGTTGAGAATTATATGCATATAGAAAAAAGGGAGACTACTATTGAATATGAAGAACCTGAGATTGTTCATAAGCCCAGAATAAAACCTGTAAATGATGAGGAACTTGAGGACATATTTACCAAAACCTATGGTGCTGTTAAAAGAAGGACATACACGCCGCCCAAAACAACAGTACACAACAATCCGGGTGATGAAAAGTATCTGTTAAAGAAAAAGAAGCCTCAGAAGAAGGACGATTATCTTCTGGTAGACGGATATAATATTATATTTGCATGGACCGAGCTTAAAGAAATTGCAGAAAATAATATGGACGGCGCCCGCACCCTGCTTATGGAAAAGCTATGCAATTACCAGGGTTATACGGGCGTAACGGTGATACTTGTATTTGATGCTTACAGGGTCAGGGGAAATCGCGGAGAAGTTTCAAAATACAAGAATATACATTTGGTATATACTAAAGAGGCTGAGACCGCTGACCAGTATATTGAAAAAACGGTTCACAGGATAGGAAAGAATAATAATGTAACAGTCGCAACATCCGATGCACTCGAACAGATAATAATATTCGGGGCGGGCGCCCGCAGGTTGTCGGCATCAGGACTTAAAGATGAGATAATGCGAGTCCAAAAAGAGATAGAGGAGCATTTGTCATAAGGAGGAGAACATGAAAAGAATAATTATTTTATGTACATTTATGTTAATACTGATACAGGGAGCGAATATTGAAGCGGCTCAGAGTATTACTGTTGAAAATCCAAAAACACAGATAAAAGCAGGAAAATCATACACATACAAGGCGGTTTTGGATACGGGAGAAGATATCACGTGGTCTGTAAGCAATAAAAATAAGGCAATGATAACCCAAAACGGAAAATTCACGGCAAAGAAGGCGGGGAAGGTTGTTATCACGGCCTCGTGCGGCGATATATCCGAAAGCATAAGAGTAACCATCAAACCCAAAAAGATTGTTGCAATAGACGCCGGACATCAGGCAAGAGGCGATAGCAGTACTGAACCAATCGGGCCGGGCTCGTCTGTAAAAAAGGCAAAAGTAGCGGCGGGCACGTCGGGAGTCGTAACTAAGGTGCCGGAGTACAAGCTGACACTTGCCGTTGCTAAAAAACTTAAAAAAGAGCTGGTAAACAGAGGGTATAAGGTTATGATGATACGTAAGAGCAATGATGTTAACATCAGCAACAAGGAAAGAGCGCTCAAGGCTAACAGGACGTCTGATATATGTATAAGACTGCATGCAGACGGAATCGGCAATTCATCGGTAGCCGGTGCAAGCGCACTGTATCCGTCAAAGTCCAATAAATATGTGGGGAAATTAAGCAGTAAATGTCAAAGACTTTCAGAAGCCGTACTTTCCGAAATGTGTAACAGCTCGGGCGCAAGAAAACGCGGACTGTCGCAGAGGGATGACCTTACGGGAACTAATTGGAGTACCATACCGGTTACCCTTATTGAGATGGGATTTATGACGAATCCGGAAGAAGACAGAAAGATGCAGACTGAAAGCTATCAGAAAAAGCTGGCAGAAGGAATGGCAGAAGGAGTTGAGAGATATTTTGAAGGCAAAAATTAATACTGCCGCAAACGGCGTCAAATATATAACATTTGAACTTTTTTCCGGAGCAGGGCTCAGGCATGGATTTTCGACCTGTGTAGGAGGCGTGAGCGGCGCCGAATATCAGAATATGAATCTTGGCTTTAACAGGGGAGATACATTCAGCAATGTTACGACCAATCACAGACTTTTTGCAGAAGCAATAGGATATGATTATAAAAAAACCGTGTTGTCCAATCAGGTACATGGTACAAAGATTGCACACGTTACAGAGGAAGATGCAGGCTGCGGAATGCACGGAGAGGGAGGAATAAGCGAGACCGACGGTCTGATAACAGATGTACGCAATCTGCCGATTATGACATTTTATGCAGACTGTGTTCCACTTTTTTTCTACGATCCGGTAAAAAAAGTTGTGGCAGCAGCACATTCGGGCTGGAGGGGCACAGTGCTTGGTATAGGAAGTATTATGGTTGAGAAGCTTGTCAAAGATAATGGCTGCAGACGGGAGGATATCCTTGCGGTAATAGGTCCGTCAATATGTAAAGACTGTTATGAGGTAAGCAGGGACGTCATAGACAAATTTGAGGAAAGGTTTCCGCAGCATGTTATTGATACGATTACCACAAAAAAAGACGGAGAAAAATACATGCTCGATTTGTGGAAGACCAATGAATATATTCTTTTGTCTTCAGGAATCAGTAAGGAACATCTTGAAATATCCGGTATATGTACCTGTCATAACCCGGAACTTATGATATCCCACAGGAAGACAGGAGGGAAAAGAGGAAGTTTGGCGGGTGTTCTGGTACTGTAAGGATGGTGAAAAAGTAGAAAACTTCTACTTGAAATAGTTTAAAGGATATGATAGAATGTCAAAGATGCCGTTATAGCACAGTAGGTAGTGCGACGCACTCGTAATGCGTAGGTCACCGGTTCGAATCCGGTTAACGGCTTGCCCTCAACCCCGAATTTATGGGGTTTGAGGGTTTTGTTAGTTTTGCTCACATCTTTAGTCAATATCCCTCAAGAAATATCTGCAACCCACTTCATTTGATTCTCTTTAGAGCGTGTTGCTAAGCGCGCATATGACTTTTCTTGTATTAAAACTGATATATCGTGCTAACATTCTTTTTACGTTCCGTTTAATCTTGTTTATCCCGTGAGATGTGTGTTATCTTAGTGTTATCTGATTTGTGGAAAGGAAATATACGATTATGAAAAGGCAGGTATTCAATCCCTATCTTCCTTCATGGGAATATATTCCTGATGGGGAACCCTATGTATTTGGAGAAAGGGTATATATATACGGTTCGCATGATTATTATAATGGACATGTATTCTGTATGGGGGATTATGTATGCTGGTCAGCGCCGGCTAATGATCTTTCAAACTGGAGATACGAGGGAGTTATATATCCTAAAACTGCTGACCCGCTTAATGCGGATGGGAAAATGTGTTTATACGCACCAGACGTGACAGTTGGACCGGATGGCAGATATTATCTGTATTATGTGCTCGATCACGTATCAGTTGTATCTGTGGCCGTATGCGATAAACCGGCGGGTAAATTCAGGTTCTATGGCTATGTTCATTATGAAGACGGAGTACGTCTGGGAGAAAGAAAAGGGGATGAACCCCAGTTTGACCCCGGAGTGATTACGGAGGGAGAATATACATATCTTTATACGGGATTCTGTGGTCGCGGAGACCGTAGCAGGAGCGGAGCCATGGCAACCGTTCTTGGACCTGATATGCTTACTGTGGTTAAACCACCGGTGATTGTAGCACCGGGCTGTGAATATGAGAAGGGCACGGGATTTGAGGGGCATGCTTTCTTTGAGGCTCCTTCCATAAGAAAAAAAGATGATACATATTATCTGATATATTCGTCCACGCCTATGCATGAGCTTTGTTATGCTACTGCGGATAATCCTACGGATAAATTTACATATGGTGGAGTTATAGTAAGTAACTGTGATTTGCATATAGATACATATAAGCCGGCAGAGCTTCCTATGGCATATGGGGCCAATAATCATGGAAGTATTGTTAATATAGAAGATGACTGGTACATTTTTTATCACAGGCATACTAACGGAACATGGTATAGCAGACAGGGGTGTGCTGAGAGGATAGAGATTCTTTCTGATGGAAGCATACCACAGGTTGAGATGACGTCGTGCGGATTGAATGGCGGAGCACTTAAGGGAAAGGGCGAGTATCCGGCATACATAGCATGTAATCTGTTTAATAATATACCTTCGGTGTATGTCGGCGACAGCCGTTATCCTAAAATTATGCAGGATGGAAGGGACGGCGATGTAGAGCCCGGCTATATCGGCAATATGAAGGATTATGCAACAGCAGGATTTAAATATTTTGATATAAATGAGGATATAAGCAGTATAAGCGTTACGGTCCGTGGATATACGGGTGGTGAATTTGAGATACGAACTTCTTATGATGGTGAAGTTCTTGCAAGAATTCCGGTGATTAATTCAAATGTATGGGAAACCTATAGTGCGCCGATATCCATTCCAAAGGGAATAACACCGATATATATAACATACCGGGGAAATGGTAACGCAAGTCTGCTGTCATTTGAATTAAGTTAAGGAGATTTCGCATGGCATATATAAAATTATACACAAGAATTCCTGAGGGTGAAGAGTATCCGTCAGCGCTTTCCTACAGTGTGCACATGGCATACAGTAAGGATGGGGAAGAGTATGAAGCGCTCAATCAAAACTATGGTATGCTGTTTACCGAAGGAATCATTCGTAAGGATAATACGATTGAAGAAAAAGGCATAAAGTATCCTCGTGCGGTTAAACGTAAAGAAGGTGGATATGCCTTCTTTGCCGTTCGCGTTGATGCTGATGGTAATATAGACGAAACTGCAGGCGGTATGTATCCGTACTGGGTTACATATGATATGGTTCATTTTCATGACAAGGGTCTTAGGTCGTCTGAATATATTGTATCGGATACGGGGTGTGCCGCAGATACACTGGATGATATTTTGGCGCATATGACCGATATGGAAGAATATGTTGCGGAAATGCCGGATTCGGATGCCATTAAGCTGTGTGGTGTGTGGATGCCTATTCATAATACTGGAGTAGAATGCTGTGATAATGCGGTTGTTTCATCTAAGAAGGATCTTGATGACATACGTGTTAAACTGATTTACTCGGATGGTTCATCCCATGTAAAAAATGTAGATTGGGATGATTCTGCTATTGATTATTTGAAGCCCGGCACATATACTGTAAAAGGAAGAATATCTCAGCCGGTGTATGGATTCCCTCTTGCAAAGGGTTATGCCGATCCTGTAGTCTTTCGCTATGCGGACAGGTGGTATTTTATAGCGACCAATGATAACACTGATGATGTTGGGTTGTTTGTAAGGTGCTCGGATACGGTGGGAGGCCTGTTTGATAAGGGTGTCAGAGAATACTGTATACTTGATTATGATGAGAGCCGGGAGCTTATCCAGACTTTCTGGGCGCCGGAATTTCACATAATAGGCGGGGATCTGTACATATTATTTGCGGTTGGCCCGAAGAATTGGGGACCGCAGTGTCATATGATGAGGCTTAAGCCGGGTGGACGGATTGAGTGCAGACAGGACTGGGAGGATCCTATAAAGGTAATGAGGCAGGATGGCACCCCTCTTGCAAAAAGCGGCATTACGCTTGATATGACGTATATTAAGGTAAGAGAACGTTCTTATCTTATATGGTCGGAGCGTTATCATATAGGGAGCAGCCTGGATTCGGGTTCAATGCTGTATATAGCATCTACGGATGAGAATCGCCCGTACGTTATTACAAGTGAGCCCGTTCTCCTTACACGTCCGCTGTATGGATGGGAGAATCAGTATGGCACGATCAATAATGAGGGTCCATATCCGCTTATAAAAGATAATAAGGTTTACATTGCATATTCAGGAGGTTCCGCGGGTGGTTATTCCTATACGGTGGGTCTTCTTTCTATAGACGACGATAAGGATATGCTATGTGCCAAACAGTGGGATAAGGCTGTTACGCCGCTTCTTTCGGCTTATTCTGTTTGTGGAGAGTATGGTCCCGGACATAACAGTTTTTACCGGGATGAGAATGGCGATGTGTGGATAGCTTATCATGCAAAAGTTATAAAGGGATTTGCAGCCAGATGCACAGCGATAAGAAGAGTTCATTTTAATGTGTACGGCGAGCCTGTATTTAATATGTCTGCAGAAAGAGATATTTTTCCGGAATATAGAAATGTTACCATGACGGTCGATTACCGTATGTAATGTGGCTCTGTCTTTCGTTATGCCATACGTTAATCTGACCGGAAGGCATAACGGAGGTATTTACATGGATAATAAGACTCTGGCAGAGATAGATTCGATTGCCAATACCATTCTTGCCGATTATGGCAGGGGAAAAACTATAGACAAAACGGATGTGTTTAATCAGCCGAATAAGGATGTTATAATTGATATTCTCAATAAGCTGATACGTATAATATATCCGGGTTATTTTAAGGATAAGAATTATAAAATATACAATGTTAAGAACAACCTGTCGGTTATCATAGAGGATGTGGTGTACAATCTCAATAAGCAGATTGCGATAACATTAAAGAATAATGATGATTATATTGATGCTGATACCGCCGGTATTGAGGAAGAGGCGCGTGTTCTTACGCTCAGATTTTTGAAGACTATCCCTAAGGTCCGTGAATATGTTGAGACAGATGTAGAAGCGGGATATGAGGGGGATCCGGCGGCAACAAGCAAGGACGAGGTTATCTTCTGTTATCCGGGTCTGTATGCCATTACCGTAAACAGGCTTGCACACGAATTGTATCTTCTCGGGGTTCCTCTTATACCGCGTATAATGACGGAGCATGCTCATTCGAAGACGGGTATCGATATTCATCCGGGTGCTACCATAGGCAAATATTTCTTTATAGACCACGGTACCGGAATAGTTATCGGCGAGACCACGGTTATAGGAGAGCATGTAAAGGTATATCAGGGGGTTACTCTGGGAGCGCTTTCTACAAGAGGTGGTCAGAATCTAAGAAATAAGAAACGTCATCCTACCATAGAGGATTATGTTACGATATATTCGGGAGCTTCGATACTTGGGGGACAGACGGTTATAGGAAATAATGTTGTAATCGGCGGTAACGCATTCATAACATCCTCTGTCAGACCGGGCACGAGGGTGAGTGTAAAGAATCAGGAACTTGAAATAATATAATTCGTATATATAAATACCGGAACCTATATTCTATAGGTTCCGGTATTGCTTGTTGTATAACCTGATTTGGATGCATATACCTTGATTATTGTGCCTTTTTTAAGTTTCTTCTTAAGCTTTATCTTGAATTTACCTTTTTTATTGGCTTTAACGGTATATTTCTTTGCCCCTACGGTTACGGTTACGCGTGACTTTTTAACAGATGTTCCACGGATAACTTTTTTGCCTTTTTTATATGATGTAAGAACAGGCGTTTTAAGCTTTTTTACGGAGGATATTGAAGTATCATCCGTACTGCTTTGCTGGGATGTTGAGGTCGAAGGAGTAGTAACGGTCGTCTGTGAAGATGTTATGGCAGTTCCCTTCAGGGATATATTATTAATTGCTGCCTCGCCTCCTGTCGGTTCATCAGAAAGGCTTCCGCCGGATATCGTCTGTGTTCCTGCGGCGATAATCCTTATGTATAACATAGAACAGTCGGATGCGGCGGCCGGTATTCCAAAGCTGTATTCATACAGTGTTTTGTTCATGGCGAGAGAAAATGCAGTGCCGGATATGTTGGTGTATATTTTGTTATCCCTGCTGTACTGCACCTTATATGACCTTGGACCTTTCTTGGAACCTCCGATACGGAATGATAAACGGAGATTCTCATATCCTTTGGTGGATGTGGTTATAAGAAAATACGGTGAGCTTCCCCAGGGATTATTGGTTCCTGCCGCCATTACCGGAGTGGCATTCTGTAAAATACCATTATACGAATAATCGTTGTCGGTGCTCCATTCAAGTTTTCTGTTGTCGGAAGATGTGCCGGCAACGGATGCGTAGAGTTTGGCCGATAGTTTGTATCTTCCGGATGAAGCATAATATCCTGAATCAGCATTGGTTTTGTACGTATCGTTAAGGTCGTTGTCCGATTCAGAACCCGCCGGTCTTGTAAATGTAAATGACGCAATGTCTGTTTCGGAAGCGGCAGCCTTTACCGTATAAGGGATTAGGCAGTTTAAGATAAGCGCGGCTGCAGTGACGATACAGGTATATAGCTTTATTTTTCCTTTCATATATTGAACTCCTCTCTTTTTTTTGTTTATAAACATAATATTTTTATCTTAAAAATATGGCACGAATGTTACAAAAAATAAAATTAATAAATAGATTATATATATTACATAATGTTTTAATCATTTACAGGTGATTTTATTGTATAATAAAAAAGTCTTTTGATAAATTAAACAACTATGGAGGGGCGCAATGAATATGAAAAGAATTACCGCGTATATGATGGTGGCGGCGTTTACCATGTCCTTATTCGGAGGGGTGATGTCTTCATCGGACGCAGAAGCGGCAGCTAAAGCTCCCAAGCTTAGCGCTAAACGTAAGACGGTTGAAGTCGGAAAGAGCTTCAAACTGAAGGTTAAGAAAAAGGGGATTAAGATTAAGAAGACCAAATGGAAGAGCAGCAATAAGAAAGTTGCTTCACTTTCCAAGGCGGGCAAGACATCTGTTAAGGTTAAGGCAAAGAAGAAAGGCAACGCAAAGATAACTGCTACCGTACAGTATACTGTGGGTAAGAAGGCAGCTAAGAAGAAGCTTTCGTGCAAAGTTGTTGTTGCTTCCGCAAAGGCACAGGATGTGCCGGCTCAGATAACGCCTGTTGTAACCGGTGGAACGGTTACCGATCAGCCGGTTCAGGTAACTCCGAGTCCTTCGCCGACACCTCGTCCTTATTACTATGAGTACGAGTATTTTGCAATGTTTAATGGTGATGTTGCTACCGGAAAAGAAAATATGTTCATTAATTTCGTGTTGTCGGATTCATGGCAGACAAACACCAGACTTTCGGCTATCGAATCGCTGGAGTTTATGATAGACTCCACGCAGGCGCTTGATGTGGACCTTTATGTGTCTGAGTGGGACTGTGACATAGACAGTGATTCAGCAAAGAAGATAGCAACCATACATACGGACGGAACCAAGGGCCAGAGCATATCGCTTACGGACGAGATAGCGGGCAATGCAGATATAGCGGCGCTTGATTCGACCAATAACGGAAGAATATCGTTTGGATTCTCAACTGCGGATGGTACCGGTCAGTTTATAATACACGACATGTATGTTAACTATCATAACAATAATACTGGCAACACTTCACATCATAAGGCTGCCATAAGTGTCGTTACATCGGCCATAGGTTCAGCAGCATCGGCATACAGCGCTGATAAGCAGGCTGCAGAGGATGCGGACGAGGACTTTAGCGGAACGCTTGACGAATATATGTCAAGAAAGCCGGGCGGTTTATTTGAGGCTCGTCCTAAGGATGCGACGGATGCCATCAATAACTACACAAGTATGGCAAAGATTACTGAAGCAAAGGGATATAAGTTCGGTACCTGCGTAACTTACAGTCAGATTAAGAATGACGAGGAGTTCTGCAAGCTTCTTGCTCATCACTGTGACAGTATTACTGCCATGAACGAATTCAAGGCTTACTCCATTCTGGATGGGGATGCATCCCGTGCTAACTGGACAGATGACGAGACGTCAATGCCTGCGCTCAGGTTTGACAGAGCTGATTTCATATGCGAGTGGGCGAGGGATAACGGACTTAAGATAAGAGGACACGCTCTTGTATGGGATAACAGCATGAAGCAGTGGTTCTTCACTAAGGGTTATCGGGAGGACAGCACGGATTATGCTTCCAATGAAATATGCCGTAAGAGACTTCAGTATTATGTGGATCAGGTAATGAGACATTTCCAGGAGAAATATCCTGATGTAGTATATTGCTGGGATGTTGTAAATGAGGGTATAGATGAGAATAGCGGAGATAAGCTTAAGATAAGGCAGAACAGAGGCGTAGAGAATTATTTCTATTATCACTGTTCATCGGAATCTAACGGAAAGGGTGAAGATTATGTTAAATTCACTTTCCAGTGCGCTTATGATACCCGTGAAGCCATGATCAATGAAGGGCTTCTTTCGGACAGGAGCAAGCTTGAGCTTGTGTATAATGATTACAACGTAATCGAAAGCAATAAGAGACCTTATGTAAAAGCGCTTGTTGAATACTTAAACAGCGGTGACGTCCAGCTTTGTGATGCTGTAGGATGTCAGGGATATCTTGGAGCATACCAGAAGCAGCAGGGATGTCTGGCTATGAGCTGGGTTGATAAGACAACCACAACCATTAAGGAATTTGCCTCGATGGATCCGCCGGTACATGTACAGCTGACCGAGATGGCTATGCGTAATTTTGACTGGGATTATCTTGATGACAGGCAGAATGGTGAATACAGTCATGGTGAGTTTGCGGCTAATCTTTTTGCAGGACTTGCCAATATCAATGAAGAGACTAACAACGCATTTACCAGTATGTCTATATGGGCTTTCATAGATGACCCTATCATGAATAAGGTTGATGAATCATTTGACTATTGGCAGTATGCGCCATTCAGTGGCATGTTTGATGAGGTATACAGAGTAAAACCTGCATTTGAACACGCTTATGAAATTTTGCAGCAGTAGAGATGATTCTATAATTGTCAGACTAAAACGGGGTCCTGTGGCCCCGTTTTTCCTGTGCGTTTAGGCAGAGTGTTGTGAATGTAAAAATGCTTGACTTAGAGTGTTACGAAAAGCTATAATGTAAGTGTCGTATTGATTGCGGCTTAATATATGATATGGAGATGATTGATATGGCAAGAACGGGAAGACCGAAGGGAACTAACAACAAAGAGATAATCTGTTCGATGAGAATGGATGCTGCAACCAAACAGAGACTTGAAGCTTATTGTGAGAAAATGAATATGGCGAAGTCAGAGGCACTCAGACATGCGATAGATCTGCTTGCCATAGAAGCAGGACAATAATCATTACATCTGATAGCGGAGCGGTTATGCAATATTGTTTTAAGCGTATAGCAAGGATATATAATGATTATTCAGTCAGATTTGGTATCCCCAGACAGAGTGGAATTGTCGAGGATGTTGAATCAAAGATTATATTTGAACCGGAATACAGGTGTATTGATGCCGTAAGAGGACTTGAGGAGTTTTCGTGTGTATGGCTTCTCTGGCTGTTTACGGAGACTGCAGGAGAAGGTTATAAACCAACGGTGCGGCCTCCGAAGCTTGGGGGCAACAGGCGAGTGGGTGTGTTTGCAACCAGATCGCCTTTCAGACCCAATCCCATAGGGCAGTCCTGCGTTACATTAAGCAGGATCGATCTGGTCTGTGCGGATGCTCCGGTTATATACGTCAAGGGTGCCGATCTTATGAGTGGCACTCCTTTATTAGATATAAAACCTTATATTCCATATACAGACTGCAGACCGGAGGCTGCTTTGGGATTTTCGGTATCGCCCGATGAGCCGGCTCTTGAGATAGAATGCAGTGATACTCTTGCGGACATGATTCCGCAGTCTGTGAAAGCACCGCTTTTTAAGATTCTTTCGCTCGATCCGAGACCCGGTTATCATAACGATGATAAGAGAGTGTACAGCTTTGAATACGGAGGCCTTAGGATAAGTTTTACGGTCTGCGGCAAGGTTCTTAAGATAAACGACATAGTTTTGGAAGGGAAGTTATAGATAATGTATAATGTTAATTCGATGAAAGCAGAGGAATTTATCAGTCATGAGGAAGTGCTTGAGTCGCTTAAGTATGCAGATGAGAATAGGGATAACGTTAAACTGATAGATGAGATTCTGGCAAAGGCAAAGGAAAGAAAGGGCCTTAATCACAGGGAAGCATCGGTATTGCTTGCCTGTGATATACCGGAAAAAGTAAACGAGATGTACAGTCTGGCAGAACAGATAAAGAAAGATTTCTACGGAAACAGGATAGTAATGTTTGCACCGTTATATTTGTCCAATTACTGCGTGAACGGATGTGTATATTGCCCATATCACCTTAAGAATAAGCATATTCCGAGAAGGAAACTTACTCAGGAGGAAGTGGCAAGGGAGGTTACGGCGCTTCAGGATATGGGTCATAAAAGACTTGCTATAGAATCGGGAGAAGATCCGGTCAATAATCCGATAGAATATATTCTCGAGTGTATCGATACCATATATAATACCAAACACAAGAACGGGGCCATAAGGAGGGTTAATGTTAATATTGCGGCAACTACGGTGGACAATTACAGGAAGCTTAAGGAAGCCGGAATAGGAACTTATATATTGTTTCAGGAGACGTATCACAAGAAGAGCTATGAGGCACTTCATCCGACAGGCCCCAAGCATGATTATGCCTACCATACAGAGGCTATGGACAGAGCCATGGAGGGCGGAATCGATGATGTTGGTCTTGGAGTGTTATTTGGTCTTGAATTATACAGATATGAGTATTGTGCGCTTCTTATGCATGCGGAGCATCTGGAGGCTGTATTTGGCGTGGGCCCTCATACAATATCTGTTCCAAGGATCAAGCATGCGGATGATATTGATCCGTCAGCGTTTGATAATGCCATAAGCGATGAGATATTCTGCAAGATAGCGGCGCTTATACGTATAGCGGTGCCTTATACCGGCATGATCATATCTACAAGAGAAAGCGAAGCGGTACGTGAACAGATTATAAGGCTTGGAGTATCCCAGATATCGGGAGGCTCCAGAACAAGTGTGGGAGGATATTGCGAGAACGAACGTCCACACGATACAGAGCAGTTTGATGTATCCGACCAGAGAACCCTTGACGAGGTGGTAAACTGGCTTATGAGAATCGGTTATATCCCTTCGTTCTGCACGGCATGTTATCGCGAAGGCCGAACCGGAGACAGATTCATGACGCTTCTTAAAAGCGGACAGATATCTAATTGCTGTTACCCTAATGCGCTTATGACGCTTAAGGAGTATCTTATGGATTACGCCACGCAGGATACCAGAAGTATAGGTGAGGCTCTTATCGAGAAGGAGCTTGATAATATAAGCAATGAGAATGTTCGAAATATATGCAGGGATAACCTTTGTAAAATACAGGATGGATTACGTGATTTCAGATTTTAGCGGAGGTACGGTATGGGACTTAACGATACGCCGAATTCAGAAAGAGTTCATATAGGATTTTTCGGGATGCGAAATGCCGGTAAATCAAGTCTGGTAAATGCAGTTACCGGACAGGATCTGTCTGTAGTATCCGATGTGTGCGGCACGACCACGGATCCTGTAAAGAAGGCGATGGAGCTTTTGCCGATAGGTCCGGTTCTGATAACCGACACACCGGGATTTGACGATTATGGGAGCCTTGGAAGTATGCGTGTGGAGAAGGCGAAAAGAACGCTTGCATCCACGGACATAGCCGTTCTTGTCGTAGATTCGGAGCAGGGATTATGCGATATGGACAGGGAGCTTATCGGCATGTTTGAAGAGAGAAAGATACCATATATTATCGCGTATAACAAATCGGATATGAAGAAAATCGGGACGGCATCTGATAATGAGATTACGGTAAGTGCATTGGACGGTACAAATATATATGAACTAAAGGAGCTTATAGGGTCGAAATACGTTAAGGAACACGACAGAAGGCTCGTTGCAGATATAATACGTCCGGGAGAATATATTATTCTGGTAGTTCCGATAGACAGCGCGGCTCCCAAGGGAAGACTTATTCTTCCACAGCAGCAGGTTATAAGGGAAGTCCTTGATATTGGAGCCAATGCGATAGTTGTCAGGGAAAATGAGCTGAAAAAAACCATCGATAGTATAGGAGTCAGACCATCCCTGGTCGTGACAGACAGTCAGGTATTTGAGAAAGTGGCAAAGGATACTCCCGATGACATATACCTTACGTCATTCAGTATCCTGATGGCAAGATATAAGGGATTTTTAAGAATTGCAGCATCAGGAGCAAGGGCAATCGATGAATTAAAAGATGGTGATGTCGTGCTAATTTCGGAGGGATGTACACATCACAGACAATGTGAGGATATAGGAACGGTAAAGCTTCCAAGATGGCTTAGGGAATATACGGGATGCGATATCAGCTTTGAATTCTTCAGTGGAACGGGGTTCCCAAAAGACCTTGGCGGATACAGTCTTGTAATTCACTGCGGCGGATGCATGTTAAATGAGCGCGAGATTAATTACCGCATGCAGAAGGCTTATATATCGGGGGTTCCGGTTACTAATTACGGAACTGCCATAGCGTATATGAAAGGAATTCTTGAAAGAAGCATGAAAATGCTGTGAAATATTTTTACATTAGTACAGAAATAGTGTAAGATAACAGTAACAATAAATAAAATGATACAGGAGGGAATTTTATGGAGTCAAAATATGATGTAAGGGGCTATATTGAAGAAGGAAAGGCGATTCTTGGAATTGAATTCGGATCCACAAGAATCAAGGCAGTTCTGATAGGACAGAATAATGAGCCTATAGCACAGGGAAGCCATGACTGGGAGAACAGACTTGAAAACGGTATATGGACATACAGCGAGGACGATATATGGACCGGACTTCAGGATTGTTATGCAGATATGGTTAACGACGTTAAAAAACAATATGGCACGGAGGTCAAATCTCTTGCAGCCATAGGATTTAGCGCCATGATGCATGGATATCTTGCATTTAATGAGGCAGGGGAGCTTTTGGTTCCTTTCAGGACATGGAGGAATACCATCACGGAGGAAGCGTCAAATGAGCTTTCAGAGCTTTTTGGTTTCCACATTCCGCAAAGATGGAGTATTGCGCATCTGTATCAGGCAATGCTCAATCAGGAAGAGCATGTTAAGGATGTGGCGTTCTTTACAACCCTTGCGGGCTATATTCACTGGAAACTCACCGGACAGAAGGTGCTTGGAGTCGGAGAGGCTTCCGGTATGTTCCCGATAGACAGCAGTACATGTACATATGATGCCGGAATGGTATCTAAGTTTGATGAACTTGTAAAGGAAAAAGGATATGACATAAAGCTTCTTGATATAATTCCGGAGGTGCTTCCTGCGGGAGATGATGCGGGTGTTCTTACAGATGAGGGCGCAGCGCTTCTTGATGTATCGAAAACTCTTGAGGGAGGAATTCCGTTATGTCCACCGGAAGGTGATGCCGGAACCGGAATGGTTGCAACCAACAGTGTAGCAGTGCATACGGGTAATGTATCTGCGGGAACATCTGTATTTGCCATGGTAGTTCTTGAAAAACCTCTGTCCAGGGCCTATGATGCAATCGACCTTGTAACCACACCGTCCGGCGAGGCAGTTGCCATGGTTCACTGCAATAACTGCACGTCAGATCTTAACGCGTGGGTTAATATATTCAAGGAGTTTTCTGAGGCGTTTGGAATAGAGCCTGATATGAACAAATTGTTTGGAACACTTTATAATAAGGCACTTGAAGGGGATGCTGATTGTGGTGGACTTCTTGCATACAATTATTTTTCGGGCGAGCATATAACCGGCTTTGAGGAGGGAAGACCTTTATTTGTAAGGACTCCTGATGCGAACTTTAATCTTGCAAACTTTATGAGAGTCCATCTTTTTACGGCGCTTTCAGCTCTTAAGACCGGATGCGATATACTTCTTAAGCAGGAAAAGGTTAAGGTGGATAATATCACTGGTCACGGTGGATTATTTAAGACAAAAGGAGTCGGACAGGGAATACTTGCAGCAGCCATGAATGCGCCTGTTTCGGTAATGGAGACTGCCGGAGAGGGCGGAGCATGGGGTATTGCGCTTCTTGCATCCTATATGATCAATAAGAATGGCAGGGAGCTTTCGCAGTTCCTTAACGAGGATGTATTTGCAGGAGAAACAGGTACCAGGATGATGCCGGATGCATCGGATGTTGCAGGTTTTGATGCATTTATTGAAAAATACACTGCGGGACTTGCCATAGAAAGAGCCGCGGTAGATTCATTCAGATAATATAGTAACTATTAATAATATTGCATAGCAGGAGGGTATGCATTTGAGACATAATAAACTAATTCAGGAAAAGGTAATGGAGTCGCTGTCTTCCGTACTGCCGATTACAGCAATTGTTCTGTTTATCAGTATCACAGTTGCGCCTCTTACGCTTGGAACCATGATGTTATTTCTGTTCGGGGCGGTGTTGTTGATTTTGGGAATGGGACTATTTACATTGGGAGTGGATATGTCCATGATTCCGATGGGAGATGGAATCGGTATACAGATCAGCAAATCGCGAAGGATTATTCCTCCGTTACTTGTGTGCTTTATTCTGGGTATAGTTATTACCATTGCAGAACCCGACCTGCAGGTGCTTGCCGAGCAGCTGCCGTCAGTGCCGAATATGACGCTGATACTTGTTGTGGCGCTGGGAGTCGGTTTCTTTCTTGTAGTAAGTCAGCTTCGTATGATACTGGGTATTCCGTTGTCATATACATTGTTGTTCTTCTATGCGATTGTATTTTGTCTGACATTTTTTGTTCCAAATACATTCATCCCGGCGGCATTTGATTCGGGTGGAGTAACGACGGGTCCTATTACCGTTCCGTTTATCATGGCGTTGGGTATTGGTCTTGCGGCCATACGAAGCGACAAGGATTCGAGCAGTGATTCCTTCGGGCTTGTTGCGCTGTGCTCAATAGGCCCGATTCTTGCAGTTATGATACTTGGAATAGTTATGCCGGGTATGGATTCCTCATACAGTCCTATTATTATTCCGGATGTATCCACCACCAAGGAGGCTGCGGCGCTGTTTGCGTATGATATTCCTCACTATATTGCCGAGGTTGCCATAGCGCTTCTTCCGATTGTAGCTATATTTGCGCTGTTACAGCTTATTTTCCGTCGTTTTAGGGGACATCAGATCGGACGTATGCTGGTGGGCCTTATCTATACCTATGTAGGGCTGGTTCTTTTTCTGGTTGGCGTCAATGTTGGATTTATGCCGGCCGGAGCAACAATTGGCGCATCCATTGCATCCGGCAGTTCTAAGTGGCTCCTCATTCCTATCGGAATGCTGGCTGGTTATTTTATAGTAAGAGCTGAGCCGGCTGTTCAGGTTCTGGCAAGGCAGGTAGAAAAGATCACGAACGGATTTATACCGCAGAAGGCGATTAATCAGTCTCTTGCAATAGGTATGGCAATATCCGTAGGGCTTGCAATGCTTCGTATCCTTACGGGGATTTCGATACTCTGGATTCTGATACCGGGTTATATGGTTGCGCTTGTGATGACATTTTTTGTTCCACAGATATTTACAGGCGTTGCATTTGACTCGGGCGGGGTCGCATCAGGACCTATGACCACGACTTTTCTGCTTCCGTTTGCTATGGGAGCATGCGAGGCGCTCGGAGGCAATGTGCTCACGGATGCATTTGGCATCGTTGCGCTTGTGGCTATGACGCCGCCGTGTACGATCCAGTTGCTGGGCCTTTACGGAAACTGGAAATCGAAACATGCTGTTAAAGAAAAGTCTGTATTCAAGGAGCTTGAGAGTCTCGAAAGCGGCATTATATATTGGGAGGTGTAGAGTTATATGGCACAATCAATCCAACCTATGCAGTTTGTTGTTTCTATTGTAGAGAGAGGTAAGGGAAAACGTATCATTGAGTACTACAAGAAGCATGGAATCTTACAACACATCCGGACTACGGGATATGGTACTGCCGCTTCGCATATGCTTGATACATTAGGTTTTGGTACTACGGAACGTGATGTCATTATATCTTGTGGACATAAAAATACCGTGCGGCAGTTTATGGAACACCTAAGGGATAATGAGCGTCCAAAGCTTGATATGAGGGGAATAGCTTTCTCTGTTAACATATCGGGTATGAGTGCCATTATGGCAGTGTGTATTTCCAGAATGGAAGAAAGTGAAAATACAGGTGAAGGAGGTACCTATATCGTGGACAAGAACAATACTCACAGTCTTTTATTGATTTCTGTTAATCAGGGATATACGGATGCGGTAATGGATACCGCAAAAAAAGCCGGTGCAAAGGGAGGAACGGTTGTCCGTGCGCGCTGGACGGGTGCGGAGGATATTCAGGATCATACCGGGATACCTATGCAGGCAGAAAAAGAACTGCTTGCGATTGTTGTAAAGAACGATGATCGCAATGCCATAATGGAAGAGATTGAAAAAGCGCACAGTCTTCGTGAAGAAGCACAGGGTGTGGTAGCATCCATACCAATTGATTATACAAGCAGGATTGACTGAAGATATTCTGTAAGAACGCTCATGCATTCTTTGGCGTCACTGCGCCCAAGTCTGTATATGCGCTCAAGTTCGTCGGGGTTATCCTCAGTAGAACTTATGTCTATGGGAATACTTGGTCTTATTACAAATATATTATTCTTTTGTTCTTCGGCACGTATATAATCAAGAGTCTCATTGTATCTGATGTGCCTTGTTGCAATAGCCTCCACAAATTCAGGATACGCCCTGTATTTTAGTTTTATTATTGGAAGCATGGAATTCTTCTTCTTGGTGTAACCAAGGTGTCTTGTGAGTATCAGTACGATTTTTTCGTAACCCTTATCCTGAAGAAATCGTAGAGGTATTGAATCGGACATTCCGCCATCCATATACATTCCACCGTTTATATATACCGGTCTTGATACCACCGGAATGGAGGCTGACGCGCGCATCCACTCAATATCCTCATGCGAGCCGGTTTCACATCTGTGATATACGGGTTTGCCTGTTTTCATATCGGTACATGTAACGTAGAATTCCATAGGGGAAGTTCTAAATGTTTCCGTGTCAAATATATCAAGTTTGTCAGGAATCTCATGATAACAGAAGGATACTCCGAAAAGATCGCCGGTGCGGATAAGTGAGCGCAGACTTTTATATCTTTTGTCCCTGCAGTATTTTTTGTTATAACGTATTACACGGCCTATCTGATGCGATTTGTAATTGCAGCCAAATACTGCGCCCGCAGAGACGCCGACTGCTCCGTCAAAGCATATGTTGTTTTCCATAAGAACGTCCATTACTCCGGCAGTGTACATGCCACGCATGGCGCCGCCTTCCATGACGAGCCCGATTTTCATATATAAATTCACCTGTTTCCTTAAAGTATATCTGTTATATTCTCCGGATTATAACACTATTTGTTATCAGGGGCAACCCTACAGCCAGCCGCCGTCAGCAGTGATTATCTGACCTGTGATATATGGGCTTAGAAGGCTTATTGCATATACGGAATCCGCTATTTCTTCGGCACAGCCCATGCGCCCAATCGGGATATCCTGTATGATATCCTGCTTTTCCTCATCGGAAAGATTGTTATTCATATCTGTATCAATAAGTCCGCAGGCAAGAGCGTTTACTGCAATTCCGTTAGGCGCCACTTCCTTGGCAAGTGCCTTGGTGAATGCGTTTACCGCACCCTTTGAAGCAGAATATGCCACCTCGCAGGAGGCGCCGTTATTACCCCATACTGAGGAGATGTTAATGATGCGTCCGGAGTGTTCTCGAAGCATGTGTCGAAGAGATGCCCTACAACAGTAGAATACGGAATCTGCGTTGTTTGACATGACTTTATGCCATTCCTGGTCCGACATGTCATTTAGCAGGCCCACATGAGAGATTCCTGCGTTGTTGATCAGTATATCAACTCTGCCGTAAGCATTTTCTATCTTATTAAAAAAGCTGTCTGCATTTTCTGATGAAGAAAGATCACCTGTGTAACATATGCAGTCTGAGCCGAGTTCTTCTGCCTGCTTTTTTACCTCGTGGAGCAGATGACTGTTGTGCCTGCATGCAATTGCCAGATGTACCCTCTCTTTTGCAAAACGAAGCGCTATGGCTCTTCCTATTCCCCGTGATGCGCCGGTTACTACAACTGATTTCATGACTACCTCCCTGACTGCATAAAAATTTCATAATAATTATATAGGTTTTTATGGCTGTTAACAATACGATTTGTAATTTTTTAATTATTATGTTAAAATCGTCATAATTACTGTATCAGCAAGGAGATGTAGATGAAGAAGATTAGCAGAAGCGTTAGAGGATTATGTATATGCGTTGTTATATATCTGATTGCCGGGCTGGGCTTGTTCGCTTTTTGTGAGCATGCCGGTTTCGAATATGTATTCGACGCAGAGATTAATGCGTTTCAAGAGAATACTGCAGTTTCGGCTGAGTCTTTTTCTGATGCAGTAACCGATAATCTTAACGCCATGTCGGATGTTGCAGACAGCCTTGCGGTTTTTGAATCTCTTCAGAACAGTGAGGCGCTTAATACGCTTTATATATCGGAGATGAATAATGCTTATTACGCGTTAAACATACTTTACAGCGACGGAAGAATGGTGAACTCGCATGGTGAGATTTCGTGGGCGGACGGTACGATGGCGACGGAGGTATTTGGCAATCGCTATGGCGTTTCCATGATATCCGAGCTTCAGGGCAATAATCAGAATAATCTTTTGGTATACGTGCCTATAGTTGATGGAAAGACGGAACTTGTCGGTAATATTGACCTGTTAAGTACGGCAAGATTCATCAGTTCAACCAATACGGATATCGTACGTATCGTTCTGTTTGAATCAGGAACAGGTCGTGTTATACTGGATGCGGACAAGCGGGTTGTGAACAGTAACTATCTTCCGTTTAATCTGTATAATTATCTGGATAACCTTGAACTGACCGAGGAATATTCCATTGATAATATGATGAAGGACATAAGCAGGGGTTATTCCGGTTATATAGGGGTAAAATCTGCTGCTGATCAGCTGGATTTTATGTCATATGCGCCAATAGGATACAATGACTGGTATCTTTTGCAGGTTATGCCCGGTGAAATAATCAGCAACGAGGCTGTGCGTGTAGGCGAAAAAATTACAATTATGACTGCTGTTATGCTGACAGTATTTTTTGCGTTATTATTGTTTATGTTCTACATTATACGGCGAAACAGCAAAAAGGAAGAGGATGAACGCATCAGCCTGCTTGCAGTTAATGTAAAGAATGATATCAGAAGCCGATTTTTTGCGGAAATATCAAATGAGCTTAAAGCCCCGATAAATGCTATGTACGAGATGATGGACCTATGTGAATTTAACGCTGATAATCCTGACAGGGTCGTAAGATGCATTACCGGACAGAGAAAGGCGGGAAATCGGCTTATAACTATTATAGATGATATGATAGATGCAGCGGCGTATGATGAAGACGACCCACGAAATAATAACCGGAAAGAATTCAGTCTGGCAAAACAGCTTCACGGACTTATAACTTTTGGCAGCAAGAAGATCAGGGAAAAGAATATTAATTTAAAGATTAGCCTGTGCAATCTTGAACACGAGATGGTTATCGGTAATGAGAGAAGATTTAACAGGGTTTTACTAAATGTATTGAACGATCTGGGCGATAAAGTCAGGGAGAATAGCAATATTTACATCTGTCTATCCGAAAGTAAAACGGATGAGTATGATGTGTCTGAGTACATCTATACAATCACGACGGCAGGACCTGAGGGCATGGGATTTGGCATGGAGATAGCGCAGGAGATGGTTGAAAGGATGGGTGGAAGCTTTGCATGTGAGTCCGACGCCGAATCCGGAAGCCGTATTGTTATTAAATTTGTACTAAGAACCGTCGATGTCTTGGATGTAGGATTGTACGCGGAGGATACAATTATCATCGTTGATGATGATCCGGCGCTTATCAGATGGATGGAATATCTGTCCGGTACTTTTGGATTGAAGGCTGTATGCTATAATGACGCATATTCTGCATTGTCCGGGATAGAAAAGCTGTATTCGGAAAAAAGGGACGTACGTCTTATGATATTTGGCTGGAAAATGCCAGGCATGAGTGGCACGCAGCTTGCCTCGGAAGTCAGAAAATATGCCGGCAAGGATGTTCCGATCATTATACAGACTTCGCTGGAACATGAAGAACTGGCGCTTGATACACATTTTGCAGCTGTTAACAAGGTTATGATGGAACCAATATTCCGTTCAGAGTTTATGAGTCTTATTCAGAATGTGGATACAGCAGTAGAACATGGTAAAACGGCATTTCCTGACTTTTCAGATAAAAGAGTTCTTATAGTCGACGATAACAGGGATAACATAAGAACCATGAAGGAATATCTTATGTATACGGGAGTGCAGATTGATTCCTTATATGACGGATCTGATGCCGTTAAAATTTTTTCTGAGAAAAAAGAGGGATATTATGATATAATCCTCATGGATGTAAGGATGCCGGTTATGGATGGATATGAGGCGACAAGGATAATCAGGGGAATGAAAGGTCAGTACGCCAAAAATATTCCAATCATCGCTTTATCAGCCAACGCATTCTATGAGGATATAAAGAAATCCAAGGAAGCAGGTATGAATTCGCATCTTGCAAAGCCTGTAAAATACTATGAAGTATATGACGAACTCGACAGGTGGATTAGACATTAGAATATTATTTGTATGAATGGAGAAATATGTTATGAAGAAGAAAAAAAGCATGGGCAGGATTGTTATTGTAATGTTTTTGCGTTCTTTTTTTGTAGTAATGCTTCTCTTGGCCGCAGGCATATTAAGCTATATGGCCACTATGAAATATTATGAGGTAAAAGATGATGGCGCGGGTAAGGATAAGGTGCTTGATATAGTGGGAGACGTTACTGCGGACGCTATTTCGCGCAACATAATATATTCATATAATGCGGAAACAAAAGAGATTGAGGCCATGGTTATCGAAATTCTGAATACCGGCTCAGGAAATCTGGATTATATTACCGTGCCTGTGAATTCACAGATTACTTTAAGCAATGAAATCTATAAAAGAATGTGTGCTGCAGGAGCAGATGCACCGCAGATTGTAACACTGTCGCTGTTAAATAATTATTTTGATAATGACAGTGCGTATGAATATGGCATTCTGATATTGGAAGATTATATCGGTATAGATATCGGATATTATACAAGTATGGAAAGCGGTGTGTTTAACAGTATGTTTGTGGTATCTGAGGAGACCGGCTGCATTGAACCGTCGGCTCAGCTTATAAGCGAGGCGCAGACCGCAGCATTAAATGATGAAATGGATGATTTTATTAAGACCAGATATTCCTCTCTTAAATCCAATCTCAAGGTGAAGAGTAAGCTTAAATATTCTGATACATATAAGAATCTGAATCCTGAGCTTATATATAAGAGCGTGATGCCGGGAGTTACGGATGGAGGACAATACACAATTGACGCTGAGGCTGCAAAAATACAGTATGAAACGATACTGTCGCAGCCGTCATATACAGTTGCTCAGTCAGAATCGGCCAATCTTACATCGAAGGGAAAGAATATAAAAGTGCTTAACGGAAGCGGTACTGAGGGAATTGCGGCTGCTGTAAAAGCTATACTTGAGGATTCGGGAATGACAGTTGTAAAGATAGCTGATAATCCGCAGGTAATTGAGAATACTATTATATATGTAAATAAAGAGGGATTGGGAACAGATATTTTGTATCATTTTAATAATGCGCAGATTGAGAAGACAGAGTTGGATGAGGGAATTGACATAATGGTTGTCGTGGGTTCTTCGGACAGCGAACTTATTAATGCCAGATAATGACAGTGTATATTGGAGGATATATATGAATGGTATAGCAGATGTTATGGGGCTCCCCGTGAATGTGATTACCGAAAGGGAATTTGCGGGACTTGTGAGGGTCTTTCTCGGAAATGACGGCATGAATGTCATTTATATGATTTCCGCAGATACTTTCTTGAATATATCAGATATGACGGATGTATCCGAAGTTCTTAAGGATTCCGATCTTATACTGCCCGCTGAAAAGCTTATCCTCAGCAGGTCGAAGATAAAAAAACTGCGGTCCGGCGTGACCAGTTACAGAGCGTTTCTGCATCTGTTAAAGGCTGGGAGCAATATAAATACGATATATGTAACAGGTTCTGAACAAAATTATATTGAACAGCTTGCGGGAGTAATTCACGATAGAAATGAGAACGTCAGTATATGCGGGGTTCAGATGCTGGAGCCGGGAATCAATGATGAGGCGGTAATAAATGATGTTAATGGCAAGGCTCCTGACGTAATCGTTTTTGCAATGGATAGCCCGGTTATCGAGAACTGGATGAAGGAGCACAAATCAAAGCTTAATGCGAAGATGTGCATAGTGTTCTGCGATATACTGGAGTGCATGGTTAAGGAGAATCTAAAACCTGCGAAATGGATAGTCAGACTGGGTCTTGAAAAATCATATAACAGGTTTATCGTCGGAAAATATTATAAAAGCAGCAAAAGAGAACGTATATTTAACGAATTATTAGCAGAATATAATAATAAAAAGGAGTGAAACTTCTGAATATTCTGCTTAATAACACTCGATTTATTAATTATATATTTATTGCAATTGGAGTAAGCCTGATGGCTGTCGGAGTCCGGGTCATATATGAGCCTATTGGACTTGTAACCGGCGGTATTTCGGGCTTTGCCATTGTTGTAGAATCATGGACTGCGGAAGTCTTGCCGGAAGGAGTACCCGTCTGGCTTACTACAGCGGTCATCAATATTCCGATATTTGTTCTTGGCGCATTCGTTAAGGGAAAGGGCTATATCATCCGTTCCTTCTTTGCATTTCTTATATTTACAGCCGGCCTTTTTCTTATTCCAAATATGACGGTTGCTGAGGATGATTTCCTTATGGCAGCAGTATGCGGAGGCGTTCTAAATGGAGCAGGGCTTGGAATCGTTATGATGACGATGTCATCAACAGGCGGGACGGATCTTCTTGGGGTAATAATACGACACTTTAAACCTGAATACAGCGTTGCGACAATTATATTTTTTATAGATGCGGTTATAGTCATATTCGGCGCGGCTGAGTTCGGAATCAGAAAGGCGTTGTATGCGATTATCGCGGTATATATTACGTCAAAGGTGATGGATGGGGTTGCGGCCGGCGTACGTTATTCAAGAATGCTCCTGATAATAACGGATAAAGCGGATGTAATCTTTAGCGAACTTATGAAGAATATTAACAGAGGAATTACGGACATACCCGTAAAAGGTGTCTACAGTGGCAGAAATAAGCATATGATCATGTGTATAATGTCCAAAAAGGAGTGTATTAAGGCAATAAGAATAGTAAACAGAATTGATGAAAAAGCATTTGTTGTTATAACTGATGCAAGAGAGGTTTTGGGAGAGGGTTTTCTAAGGACATCTAATTATCCTGATTAAAAAGTCAATATACAATTTATACAAAATATATGAGATGATTTTGTATAAAAGATACATAGTGTTTTGCAATCTTATAGTGTAAAATATACATATCGCCTGAGTGCGTGTATATCTCCAGGGAGGAAATGAAGGAAATGGCAAGTTTATCATTGAGAAACATTAACAAGACATATCCTAACGGATTTGTAGCAGTAAAGAATTTTAATCTAGAGATTGCAGACAAGGAGTTTATCATTTTTGTAGGACCTTCAGGTTGTGGCAAGTCAACAACACTTCGTATGATTGCAGGACTTGAGGAGATTACAGAAGGAGAATTGTACATAGGAGATAAGATGGTTAATGATGTTGAGCCTAAGGACAGAGACATCGCAATGGTATTCCAGAATTACGCATTGTACCCACATATGTCAGTGTATGACAACATGGCTTTCGGGCTCAGACTCAGAAAAACTCCTAAGGACAGGATTGACAAGCTGGTTCATGAAGCAGCTAAGATACTTGATATTGAACATTTATTAGATCGTAAACCAAAGGCTTTGTCAGGTGGACAGAGACAGCGTGTTGCCATGGGACGTGCGATTGTTCGTGATCCTAAGGTATTCCTTATGGATGAGCCTTTATCGAACCTTGACGCAAAACTTCGTGTGCAGATGCGTATTGAGATTTCAAAGCTTCATCAGAGACTTGAGACAACGATTATCTACGTTACTCATGACCAGACAGAGGCTCTTACGCTTGGTACAAGAATCGTTGTTATGAAGGACGGTGTTATCCAGCAGGTTGACTCACCGCTTGACTTGTATATGAGACCTAAGAATCTTTTCGTTGCAGGCTTCATCGGTTCTCCACAGATGAACTTTATCGATGTAAAAGTTACTAAGAATGGTGATAATGTTGATCTTGTATTTGGAGATTATTCGGTAAGACTTCCGGAAGCAAAGGCTAAGAAGGTTCTTGATGGAGGTTATGAAGATAAGACGGTTGTACTTGGAATCAGACCTGAAGATATTAAGGATGAAGAGATGTTCATATCGCAGGCAGAAGGTTGTTGCCTTGATGCAACAGTTAAGGTATATGAGATGCTTGGTGCAGAGGTATTCCTCTACTTTACAATTGACAAGTACGACATTACCGTAAGAGTTAATCCTCGTACAACGGCAAGACCTGGAGATACCGTTACGATAGCATTTGATATGGCTAAGGCTCATTTGTTTGACAAAGAGACTGAGCAGATTATAGTTAACTAAGTAATGTTGGGATAGTCTGATAATTTGAATTGCCCAAAGACCGCATATTCTGATATATTTTCAGTTTTGCGGTCTTTTTGTGTCCTTTACTTTTTCATATTTTAGTGTTACACTGAAACTAATATACGGTTTTATGGGAGTGTGTCTATATGATATCCAATCAGATTATTCAAAACACTATAGACGGTATGAAGAATATTGCCAGAATAGATATATGCATAATGGATGTTGAAGGTAATGTGGTCGCATCCACTTTTGATAATGCAGATGCATATACTAGTGCTGTAGAATCATTTATGGATTCACAGGCTGACAGCCAGGAAGTACAGGGCGTTCATTATTTTAAGATATTTGATGACAATCACCTTGAATATGCGGTGGTTATGCGTGGGGACAGCGATGATGTATATATGATAGGTAAGATTCTTGTATTCCAGCTTCAGGGGCTTATAACGGCTTATAAGGAGAGGTACGACAGGGATAATTTTATCAAGAACCTTTTGCTTGATAATATGTTGCTTATTGATATATATAATCGCGCCAAGAAGCTTCATATAGATCCGCATGTCAGAAGAGGAGTATTTTTGGTTTCGCCGCAGAGTGATGACAGTAATGCACTTGAGATAGTAAGAAGTCTGTTTGCTACAAGGTCCAGAGATTTCATTACGGCTCTGGATGAGAAATGTATTATAATAGTTAAGGAACTCAAACCACAGGAAGGATATGATAACCTTGATAAAATTGCGCGCATGATCATAGATATGCTTAATACTGAAGCTATGACCAATGTGCGTGTTGCATACGGAACCATAGTTGATGATCTTAAAGAGGTGTCGCGCTCATATAAAGAGGCCAGAATGGCGCTCGATGTGGGTAATATTTTTTATAATAACAG
>CASFAQ010000007.1 GCA_949292725.1 uncultured Eubacteriales bacterium
AGATTCTTCTTTCGGGGATATTGGATTTTATGTGTCGGATGACGCAGAGATACATGCAATTTATAAGAATGCACCCGTGGACTGCATTATGAAAAAATATGAAATTCCGGGCTACAGCGCCGCAGTTTGTGCGCGCTCACATTCACATATATCAGAAATTATCGTAATTAGCAAACATCAGTCATAACCCAGTCAACATATTTCCATTGTATTGTTATTATTTATATCATATTATGAGAAAAAACAAAAAGGATGGTCATAATATGAGTAT
This sequence comes from uncultured Eubacteriales bacterium, assembly GCA_949292725.1. GTDB lineage: Bacteria > Bacillota > Clostridia > Lachnospirales > Lachnospiraceae > V9D3004. The sequence goes on from CASFAQ010000007.1 coordinate 272, forward strand.
TATTTATAATGAAAAGGAAAGGATATTCAAGCTTGATACGTCGGGGGCAAGCTACATAATGGGCATAGAAGAGAAGCTTGGACATCTTGTGCATATTTATTATGGCAAAAAATTAAGAGGTATGGGAAGTCCGGTTCCTCTTCCCGTAATCAACCCTGTCAATAAGCTGTGGTTCATGGATGGCAATCCCATGGAATATCCTGCGAAAGGATGCGGCGATTTCAGGCAGCACTGCATAGAGATAGAGACGAAGGAGGGATATACGGCGTTAGAGCCGGTGTATGTCTCGCATTCCATATATGAGGGTAAACCAAAGCTTAAGGGGCTTCCGGCAACATTTGCTAAGGATGATGAGTGCAGCACGCTTGAGATAGTGCTTTATGACAAGCCTTCCAAGGTAGAGGTTGTATTATTATACAGCGTGTTCGATAAGCTTGATGTTATAACCAGAAGCGTCAGGGTGAATAACAAAGGAACGGATGCCGTTTATCTTAAAAAGGTACTCTCGGCATGTCTTGATATGGCAAATCAGGATTATGAGATGATAACCCTGTCCGGCGCATGGGGAAGAGAAAGGGATATCGTGCGCAGAAAGATTACGAGAGGACGTAACGGAGTGTACTCAGAAAGAGGAGTATCGGGTCATCAGGAGAATCCGTTTATGGCAATCGTAACGCCTGAGACTACTCAGAGCGTGGGTGAAGTGTATGCAATGAATTTTGTGTATTCGGGCAATCACGAGGCAGTGTGTGAGCTGACTAATAGTAATATGGTACGAATGGTTATGGGTATTAATCCGTACAAATTCTCATGGAAATTAGAAAAGGACGGGGAATTTACGGCGCCGGAGGTCGTTATGGTTCACTCATCAGAGGGACTTGGAGGCATGACGCGCACGTTCCATGACCTGTACAGAAAGCATCTTATCCGCGGAAAATATTGTAATATCAAAAGACCTGTATTAATTAACAATTGGGAAGCTACATACTTTAACTTTGATACGGAGAAGCTTCTTGACATTGCAAGACAGGCTTCTAAAGTGGGTATAGAGATGCTTGTTGTGGACGACGGATGGTTTGGCAACAGGTATGACGATAACCGCGCGCTTGGCGACTGGTTTGTCAATGAGGATAAGATAAAGGGCGGATTGCAGTATCTTGTCAGCGAGGTCAATAAACTGGGAATGAAATTCGGAATGTGGTTCGAGCCTGAGATGGTATGTCCTGACTCGGAATTATTCAGGGCTCATCCAGACTGGGCGTTTAGTATTCCGGGAAGAAATGCTGCCTTTCAGAGAAATCAGATGGTGCTTGATATAACGAGAAAAGAAGTGCGAGATTATATAGTTGAAAGCATGTCAAAGGTTTTAAAGAGCGGCAATGTGGAATATATCAAGTGGGATATGAACAGGGCGCTAACGGATGTTGCAAGTACGGAGCTTCCATGCGACAGGCAGGGTGAGATATATCACAGATATGTACTGGGAGTATACGAACTTCAGGATCGTATAACGACTGAGTTCCCTCATATACTTCTTGAAAACTGCTCAAGCGGCGGGGGAAGATATGATCCGGGCATGTTGTATTACAGCCCACAGATATGGTGTTCAGATAATGCCGAGGCAATTGACCGTCTGACAATTCAGGAGGGAACGGCGCTTGTGTATCCTCTTTCGACCATGGGAGCCCATGTGACAGACTGCCCTAATCACTGCGTAGGACGTATAACGCCATTTGAAACAAGAGGTATCGTTGCACTGGCGGGAACATTCGGATATGAGCTTGACGTGACAAAGATATCTGAGGAAGAAAGGAATATGATACCGCATCAGATTGCCATGTATCACAAATATAACGATATAGTCAGGGAAGGGGATTATTACCGCCTTGCTTCGTATTCTGAAAATGGAGTTTATGACAGCTATATGGTTGTGTCAAAGGATAAGTCGGAAGCACTCGTGACATATGTTTCAGTCCGTACAGTTGCGGGATACCCTGACCCGGTTATTAAACTTGCGGGGTTGGTCGAGGATAAAATATACCATGTAGATGTGCTGGACAGGGATGTGCCGGGTGATGTACTTATGAATTACGGATTGCCGGTTTTGCATGAACATGGGGACTATAAGGCAAGACTATATTATTTGAAAAGTAACTGACCCTTTGGATATATGACAATTACGGTATTATTATGAATTACATATACTGTCTTATCGTGACGCATGATATAAATGTGGCGGATAAATTTGTAAGCGGCATAGAAGTATTTGCTTCGGACATTTTCATTACATTTGTCTTGTCAATTGTGCTCGGCACAGTCATTCTTTCCATTATACATATGGCAAAATGTCTCAGGAACTGATATATGCGATATTCTATATCGCATATATCTTCTTGTATTTCTCGTAGCTGTTTAGGAACTCGGAGTTATCAATCTCCTTTAATGAGTTAAGGTATTCGTGCGTTTCGAATACATCCGAATGAAGCTCAATCATTGCCACGGCAATATTGGAACAATAATCAGCAATCCGCTCATAATTGGCAATAAGGTCGTTAAAGATGAAGCCCTGATTGAGTGTGCAGTGACCTGTCTGGACACGGTTTATATGGCGCGCCTTAAGGTCGTGGCACAGATGGTCTATAACCTCTTCTAAAGGCTCGACCATATATGCTCCCGAAAGGTCGCCTTCAGTATATGAGTTGATTGAAAGCTCCAGTATATCGGCTATGGCTGAGTGGAGCGTCTTAAGTTCGCGGACTGCTTCTTTCGAAAATTTAATCTTTTTATCGTGAAGTTCGGAGGCAAGATCTGCGATATTGACCGCGTGGTCACTGATACGCTCAAAATCCCCTATCGTATGGAGTATAAGGGAAACGTCACGCGTCTGAGACTCCTTAAGCTCGACGCCCGTTATCTTAACAAGATAGGTTCCAAGCTTATCCTCATATTTGTCTATAACCTCTTCTTTTTTGTATACCTTCTGATAGCGTTTCTGCTCGTAGTCGGATAAGAGGGAGATGGCTCTGAGCACGTTCTTAAAGGATTTTCTCGCCATTGAGAATACCGCCTGCCGGCTCTGCTCGATGGCAAGCGCGGGATGTGCTATAAAACGTTCCTCAAGAAGGTCGATATCCCGTATGTCCTCAAGCTCCTCCGGATTATCCTTAAAGATAACCGATACAAGCTTTTCGAGATGCCTGATAAACGGGCTTAACGCAAACATTGTAGCAATTCGAAATACAGAATTTATAAGGGCAATGGACACAGGGCTCATTATCCTGTTCATGAATTCAAAATGGAGGAAAGCGTTAGCGCTGTAGAATACCGTAGCCCATATTATGCTTCCGAAAAGGTCGTTAAGCAGGTATATAAGGGCTGTTCTCTTGCCGTTGGTATTCGTACCGATCGACGATAAAAGAACGGGAGCTGCAGCGCCTGTGCCCATGCCCATTATAATCGGAAGTGCGCTCGAAAAGGTAATTGCACCCGTTATGGTAAGAGCCTGAAGGATACCGACGGATGCTGAAGAACTTTGAAGAACTGCCGTTACAAGTATTCCGGTAAGTATGCCTAGGAGTGGATTGGAGAATGCTGTCAGCGTATCGGTAAATGCTTTGATATCCTTAAGAGGAGATACGGCTTCGCTCATGATCTGCATGCCAAACATAAGTATGGAAAATCCCAGCATAATGTTACCAAGGTTCTTAGTCGTCATCTTCTTACAGAATGTTCTTAAGATGATGCCGATAAGTGCAATTACCGCAGATAATGTGGTGGTTGACAAAAGGCTTTCAAGACCCTCGGCGTCGGGATTGATATAAGACATACAAAGTATCCAGCCAGTGATGCTGGTACCTATGTTGGCGCCCATTATAATGCCGATTGCCTGAGCAACTTTCATCATACCGGAATTCACAAAGCCCACAACCATGACGGTTGTTGCTGATGAACTCTGTATCACGGCTGTTACGGCAGTCCCGAGAATGATGCCCTTTATCGGAGTATTGGTAAGCTTCCACAGAATAATCTCAAGCTTGTTGCCGGCCACTTTTTTGAGACCGTCGCCCATAAGGGACATTCCAAACAGAAATAATGCTATACCGCCTAAAAGCGACAAAATCATCTTCGCAATCTCCATATGTATATTTACCTCCGTTATATATAAAATTTACATAGAATATACAAGTTCTTTACATAAAATAATAACAGATTATTGGTAAAAGGGAAATACTAAAATACAAATGATGTCGAAGTGATGTCGAAATGTACAATATACAATAAAAAAGTAATAGAAATTTAATTGTGAATTATTAAAAGTGCGGTAAACTTATGTGTGTCTTATATACTAACTAAAGGAGAGACAGAGGTAATGAAAGCTTTATCGGATATACTGACGGCAATTGATGATTTTGTTTGGGGCCCTGTTATGCTTATTCTTCTTGTGGGAACCGGTGTGTATCTTACCTTCAGACTCAGGTTTCTTACATGGCGCAACCTTGGTTATGCCATAAAAAAGACCCTTAGCAGCGAGGCGAGAAAAAAGAGTAAGGGAACGGGGGATATCTCGCCGTTCTCAGCGCTTATGACGGCGCTTGCGGCTACAATAGGAACGGGCAATATAGTAGGAGTGGCGACGGCTATGGTTTCGGGCGGTCCGGGAGCGCTTGTATGGATGTGGATATCGGCATGCTTTGGACTGACGTCAAAGTTCAGTGAATGTATGCTTGCGATTAAATACAGAGAGGTTAATGACAGGGGCGAGATGTCCGGAGGACCGATGTATACCATGAAGAACGGTTTTAAGCATAAGAAGCTTGGAGCTGTACTTGGATGGCTCTTTGCGCTGTTTGCGGTTATAGCATCCTTCGGTATAGGCAATATGACGCAGGCAAACTCGATTTCCGACTCACTTCACACTACATTTAATATACCGCTTGGCGTTACGGGAGTAGTTCTTACGGTGATATCCCTAATCATAATAGTTGGAGGAATAAAGACCATATCCAGGGTCTCATCGGTCGTGGTTCCGTTTATGGCGGTTTTCTATATCGTTGCAGGACTTATAGTTATCATTGGCAATATTCAGAACATACCTGAGGGCGTGGGGATGATATTCAGGATGGCGTTTAGTGTTAAAGCAGTGGGCGGCGGACTGTGTGGAACGATAACAGCTGCGCTTATGAACGGAATGCGTTTCGGAGTTGCAAGAGGAGTGTTTTCCAATGAAGCCGGTATGGGCTCGGCAGCCATCACCGCGGCGGCAGCCACAACGGATAATCCGGTAAGACAGGGTTATATTAATATGACCGGTACATTCTGGGATACCATTGTTGTATGCAGTATAACGGGACTTTGTATAGCAAGTTCGGGAGTTCTTGGCGCAACTGAGACTACAGTAGAGGGAATGTATAATATATCGGGCAGTCAGATTGTTGTCGAAGCAGAGAGCGATGACGATAAGAAGATATACGACGAATATACATATGAATTCCGTGACGGAGGGCTTGTTCTTACGGCGTTGGATTCTTTTGAGACGGCGCTTGCGCCGGTCTCGGTTGATTATCTTGAGGAAGGAGACGTTCCTGCAGACGTATCGTCAGGAAGCATTGTGGGAACGTGGTCTGATAAAGCGGGCAATCACTACATATACGGAGAGGACGGAAGTTATGTAAGAGAGGATCTTATAAAGGGAGCGCCACTTACGATTCTTGCGTTTGAAAGTGTTCTGGGAAGAGGCGGAGCGTGGCTCATATGTATAGGAATTGCGCTTTTTGCATTTTCAACTATTCTGGGATGGGAATATCATGGAGAGAAGGCTTTCGAATATCTGTTTAAGGGCCCGAAATTCAATATGATATACAGAATAGTATTCTCGCTTATAGTATATGTGGGAGCAACGATTACCCTTGATATGGCGTGGAGCTTCTCGGATATAGCCAATGCGCTTATGGCTATTCCAAATCTTATAAGTCTTATTGCATTAAGCGGGGTCATAGCTAAGGAGGTCAATGAGTTCCAAAAAGTTATGAGGGCAGAAAAAATTGAGGCAAAGAAGAAATGAAGCTGATTTTAAAATATATGAAGCCGTATAAGGTAAGGATTACCCTGACGATGATTCTTAAATTCGTTGCGGTTATCCTTGAACTTATGATACCGTATACTCTTGAATATATGATTGATACTGCGGCGCCAAAAAAACAGGTTGCCCTTGTAATCGTGCTTGGAGTGGTTATGATACTGCTTGCTTATTTTGGCAGGCTTTGCAATGTTAAGGCCAACCGTATGGCGACGCATACTGCAAGGGATGGAATACACACTCTGCGTGATGACCTGTTTAGGAAAACCATATATCTTTGTGGGGCGGAATTCGACAGGATTTCGCTTCCTTCACTTATCTCAAGGATGACGTCGGATTCGTATAATGTTCAAAGTTTTATAGGAATGATACAGAGAATCGGCGTTCGTGCGCCCATTATTCTTATAGGAGGACTTGCCGTGGCATGGACGATGGATTATCATCTTGCTCTGGTACTTTTGTGCGTCATTCCGGTTATGGCGTCGGTGACGATACTGGTATCCTTTAAGGGAATCAGGGTGTTCAGGGGAGTTCAGGAGAAGCTTGACGGAGTTGTAAGGATTCTCAGAGAGAATATAACAGGTATGCGTATAATACGTGCCTTGTCAAAGTCTGAATATGAAAAGAGACGATTTAATAAAGCCAATGAAGAATATACAAGGGCGGATATAAAAGCCGGTATGTTAATGGCCGCGCCGCATCCCATTATGAATCTTTTTCTGAATGCCGGACTTACGCTGATTATCATAATCGGTGCATACAGGGTAAACGGAGGAGAGATGCTGCCGGGAGTTATACTCGCTTTCCTGACATATTTTAATATGATACTTCAGGCTGTTATGGGAATTAACAGGATATTCATGCAGTATTCAAAGGCGGGTGCGTCAGCGGACAGAATTGCCCTTGTTCTGGCATCAAGGGAGGATGTGCGGGAGACCACGGATACGGAGTATCCTGATAAGGACGTAATTCTGGAATTCGATAATGTAAGCTTTAGTTACGGCGATAACGCAAAAGAGAGTATAAAAGATATCAGTTTTAAGATACGTAAGGGCGAATCGCTTGGGATAATCGGCTCGACCGGATGCGGAAAGACCACAATCATTAATCTTGCCCTTGCATTCTATAATCCGGACGCCGGGGCTATACGCATATATGGTAAGGATATACGTGACATATCCCTTCATGATATAAGGAACAGATTCGGAGTAGTATTCCAGAATGATACCATATTCAATGATACGATATACGAAAATATCAGCTTTGGGCGTAATGTAAGCATGGACAGGGTAAAACTTGCTGCTGATACGGCAATGCTTTCGTCATACATAGACACGCTTGATGACGGTTATGATTATGTGGCGGCGATAAAGGGAATGAATCTCAGCGGAGGACAAAGACAGCGTCTTCTTATCGCAAGAGCACTTGCGAGGGAGCCTGATATACTTGTGTTTGACGACTCCTCAAGTGCGCTGGATTACAAGACGGACGCCGCCATAAGAAGTAATATAGAGAACAATTATAAGGGAACAACGAGGATAACTATAGCCCAGCGTATAAGTTCCGTAAAGGATATGTCGCATATTATCGTTATGGAAGAGGGCAGGATAATAAGTCAGGGAACTCATGATATGCTTATTGACACATGTGATGTGTATAAGGATATATATATGTCGCAGATGGGCGCATTTGATTAGCACGGGGGAGGTGATCGCATGCCGCCGTTTAGTACCAAAACTGACAAACCAAAGGACGCAAAAAAGGCTGTAAGAAGGCTTTTAAAATATATATGGAGATACAAGCTTCTGGCTGTAGTATCAATACTTCTGTCCGTCTTATCCAATGTTTTTGCACTTATAGGACCAAGCCTTTCGGGTAAGGCGATAGACGTAATAGCAAAGGGCAGTGGCAGGGTTGATTTTTCAAAGGTCTTTTATTATGCGGGGCTTATGCTCATCTTCTATGTTGCATCGGCTGTTATGACATACATTCTTTCTTCGCTTATGATAGTAATGGGAAGGCGCATATCCAATCATATGCGAAAGGAAGTATTTGAAAAAATGACCAGACTGCCCGTGGGATACTATGACGTCAATCAGACCGGAGATATCATAAGCCGTGTGTCGTATGATATAGACGTCATCAATACATCCCTTTCAACGGACGTCGTTCAGATAGCGTCAAGCTTCATAACGGTGCTGTGCTCGCTCGGAATGATGATATATATAAGTCCTAAGCTTGTCATCAGCGTATTTATTACGCTTCCGTTATCCATCATATACACGGGATACATGACAAGAAAAACGAGGCCGCTTTTTTCAAAACGCTCAAGAAAATACGGGAGCCTGAACGGATTCTCTGAGGAGATGTTCTCGGGTCACAAAACGATACAGGCATATGCGCATGAAAAAGGCGTTATACGTGATTTTGATAAAATAAATACCGAGGCTGCGGATGCATTTTTTGACGCGGATTACTACGGAACGATAATCGGACCGAGTGTCGGATGCATCAATAACCTCTCGCTTGCGCTTGTAGCGATGTCGGGAGCCGTATTCTATCTGTACAATCTGGTCACGATAGGTCAGATATCCTCATTTGTGCTGTATTCGAGGAAATTCTCGGGTCCGGTCAATGAGATTGCCAATATGTACAATGAGATATTATCGGCGCTTGCTGCAGGAGAAAGAGTGTTCAGACTTTTGGATGAAGAGGAGGAGACTCCGGATGTGCCGGATGCGATAGAGTTTCATGATATCCGGGGCAGTGTATGCGTAAAAAATGTAACATTTGGATATGATAAGACCAAACCGGTGCTTAAGAATATGAATGTAGAGGCCGCGCCGGGAAGCATAACGGCCATAGTCGGAGAAACCGGAGCCGGAAAAACTACGATTATCAATCTTCTTATGAGATTCTATGATACGGACGGCGGAAGGATTGAAATCGACGGCGTGGATATAAGAAAGATTAAAAGGGAAGATCTAAGGCGCGCCTATACGATGGTCCTGCAGGATACGTGGGTGTTTAAGGGAACCATAAGGGATAATATAGCGTATGCAAAGGAGAACGCCACATTTGACGAGGTTGTAAGCGCTGCAAAGGCGGCGAGGATACACTCTTATATAATGAGCCTGCCAAATGGGTACGATACGGTCATAAGCGAGGATGGCGGCAATATATCAAAGGGGCAGAAGCAGCTTATAACCATAGCAAGGGCCATGCTTGTGGATTCCAATATGCTCATCCTTGATGAGGCGACCTCGAATGTGGATACGAGGACGGAAAAAGAGATACAGAAAGCAATGTTTGCTCTTATGAAGGGGAAGACCTGTTTTGTAATAGCACACAGGCTCTCGACAATACGCAATGCAGACTGTATACTTGTCATAGATAAGGGAGCATTGAGAGAAAGCGGAACGCATAAGGAACTTATTGAGAAGAAAGGGATTTATTATAGAATGTACATGTCACAGTGGTTGTAAAAAACAGCAGATTGACATACATTTGACAATATTGTGTACTATAATTGGTCTGTTATAGTAATGTGTTGATCGAAATGGAGGATAATATCGTGCATATTGCAGGAATACTGGAACGAATCGGGCTTAAAAAGGACTGTATTGAGGATGTTACGTTCGCATCGGAGGAGCATGTTAAAGAGCGTACGGAATATCATATACAGAAGATTATTGAGGAAACAAGAGTGGCGCGTTCGGAAGAGATACCGGATGCCAAAGAAATAGAAGTAAGGACTATTGCAAGAGAGCGCGTTATCAATGAGCTTTCTGAATCGGATGAATATACTCCCGATAATGTTCTTGTTATAAGGGATCCGTATGGATATGTTCCCCTTTCTGCCATGGTTATATTTACATCCAAAAAGCCGCTTAGCGCAAAGGTTAGAGTGGGCGGAAGCGACGATATTCCGGTAGAGACTGAACTGCCTTCGGCCACAAAGCACAGAATACCGGTTGTAGGATTGTTTGCCGAGAGGGTTAACGATATATATGTAGAGCTTTATAAGGGAAAGAGAAAGGTAAGGAGCATTCATTTCCGGATGGAAACGGGCGAGCTTCCTTCATCGCTCCAGAATCTTGGAACGGTATTAAAGAAGCGTAATAAGCCGGCGTATCAGTTCTATTATGTATCTGGAGTGGACGTGTGGTTTCCGTGCGTCATAGATTCCAAGGGAAATGTAAGATATTATATAAAGAAACCAAGTAAGAATTATGGAGTCTTCCATCTGATGGATGGTCATTTTCTCCATTGTGACAGAGAGATATGTACAGCGTCATTTGGCGTTCCTCATTCATCACGTTCATATGAGATGGATCTGTGGGGCAGGGTAAGAAAGACATTTGATGTTAAGAACGGAGTTCATCATGACGTGTATGAGATTGGACCGGGCGGCAATCTTATCATAGCCACCAGCACACTCGTAAACTACTGCGAGGATGCCGTTGCAGAACTTGACAGGAATACCGGACAGATTATTAAGACGGTTGGAATGGACGATATCATCACCGAGCCTTCCGTGAAGGACAGTTCGGACTGGGCTCATATGAATACGGTTTCATATAACAGTCAGGACAATACGGTTATGGTATGCTTAAGAAACCTTCACAGTGTTCTTAAGATTAACTGGAGCACGGACGAGCTTATATGGATACTCGGAGACCCTCATTTCTGGGAAGGCACGACCATGGAAAAATACGTGCTCACGCCGGAACACGAGGATATCAAATGGTTTTATCAGGCCCATGCAAGCTACCAGCTTGAAAGAAAGATTGAGGATGACCCGGATATATCGCGTATCATGATATACGACAATCATTATCAGAGCAGAAGACAGACGGATAATTTTGATAATGATAAGAAATCATATGGAAATATATACTTCGTAAATGAAAAGACCAAATCAGTCCGTCTTCATAAGAGGTTTGAAAGTAAGAAATCAACCGTAAGATCCAATGCAGTGTATGCCGGAGACAGGGACAGATTCCTTATGATGAGCGGAGTTCTTAATAAGAAATTCAAGGAAAATGAAGGACTTATATATGACTATACTTATTCTGACGGAACGCTCAATTACCTTATAGGAATAAGAAATAAATACTACAGGGCTTATCCTTTTGCTTTTAATTTCTGTTCGCTGGCAGAACGTATCGGAGTTGACCCGATATATGTCGGCGAGTGCAAACGTCCTGTGGAGTGCGAAGGCATAGATACGTCAGAGGCTCTTCTGATAAACTTTAAGAAAAAGAAGAATAAAAAGGCTGACAAAGAAGAGCGCAAGATGAAGACGCGTAAGGAAAAAGAAGCTGAGTGGGCTAAGATTATGGAAGGAAAGGTGTGGGAAGAGCTTGACCATACCGAAAGGATTGCTAAGACCTCATTCAGTCTTAACGGTAAGGCGCTTCTTATGTACAGTGTGGATCATATCGTGAGCAGGCTGTACTTTGTAGGTGCAGACAACACATATGTGTATGATAATACAGATACTGAACAGGAATTACTTGCAATTTTTCATGATTATGGTTATCATATGTCTATTGGTATCGATTCGCTTAAGAAGGACAGATATCATTTGTATATCAGATGTATGGGTAATTTGTATGATACAGGCAAAGAAATCGAAATTATTGATTAACATTTAGGAGGAGAATAATGAGTACGTTATCACACCTTGACAGGCTTGAGGCAGAAGCGATATACATTATGCGCGAAGTTGCCGCTGAATGTGAGAAGCCGGTAATGCTCTATTCTATCGGAAAAGACAGCTCAGTAATGCTTAGGCTTGCCCAGAAGGCTTTCTACCCTGAGAGACCGCCGTTTCCGCTTATGCACATTGACACGACATGGAAGTTTAAGGAAATGATCGAGTTTCGTGACAAGGTTGCTAAAGAATCCGGCATGGAGATGATAGTATATACCAATCAGGAGGGCGTAGAGAAGGGTATCAATCCATTCGATCACGGCTCAATATATACTGACGTCATGAAGACACAGGCGCTTAAGCAGGCACTTGACAAGTACGGATTTACAGCTGCATTTGGCGGGGGAAGACGAGACGAGGAGAAGTCCAGAGCCAAGGAGCGTATCTTCTCATTCAGGAACAGCAAGCATGCATGGGAGCCGAAGAACCAGCGTCCTGAGATGTGGAAGCTGTATAATTCACAGATTATAAAGGGCGAAAGCATAAGAGTATTTCCTTTATCAAACTGGACAGAGCGTGATATATGGCAGTATATAGAGCGTGAGAATATACCTATCGTGCCTTTGTATTATGCAAAGGAGAGGCCGGTTGTATACCGCGACGGCAATATAATAATGGTTGATGACGACAGAATGAAGCTTCGTCCGGGTGAAAAGGTTGAGATGAAGAAGGTTCGTTTCCGTACATTGGGATGCTATCCTCTTACAGGAGGAATCGAATCGGATGCAGAGACTTTGCCTGAGATCATTGAAGAGACGCTTAGCGCGGTTTCCTCGGAGCGTACAAGCAGAGTTATAGACTATGAAGGTGCGGCAAGCATGGAAAGAAGAAAAAGGGAGGGGTATTTTTAATGAAAAGCCTTCTTAAATTTATCACATGTGGAAGCGTTGACGACGGCAAATCCACACTTATAGGTCATATGCTTTATGACGCTAAGCTTATATTTGCAGACCAGAAGAGAGCCCTTGAGATGGACAGCAGGATTGGAAGTAATGACGGCGAGCCGGATTATTCACTTCTTCTTGACGGTCTTATGGCTGAGCGTGAGCAGGGTATTACCATCGATGTTGCTTACAGATATTTTACTACCGAGAAGAGAAGCTTCATAGTTGCTGACACTCCGGGACATGAAGAGTATACGAGAAACATGGCTGTAGGAGCGTCGTTTGCCGAGCTTGCGATACTTCTTACCGACGCATCCAAAGGCGTTCTGATTCAGACCAGAAGACATCTTAGAATATGCGCTCTTATGGGAATTAAACATTATGTATTCGTAATTAATAAGATGGATATCGTCAATTATGATCAGAGAGTATTTGAAAAAATAAAGAAAGACATTACAGATCTCATGGAGGATATCGAGTATGACAGTCTGTTCATAATACCGGTATCTGCAACGAAGGGAGATAATATCACATCACTGTCTGATAAGACTCCGTGGTATGATGGCGTTCCTCTCTTAGAGTACCTTGAGAATATCGATACTGAGAGCGAGAGTACGGACAAGCCGTTCGTTATGCCGGTACAGAGAGTGTGCCGTCCTGATTATACATTCAGAGGCTTTCAGGGACAGATTGAAGAAGGCACTATAAAAGTAGGCGACATGATAACATCGCTGCCGAGCGGCGAGACTGCGACCGTAAAAGAGATATATGTATGTGATAAGCAGGTTGAAAGCGCTATAAGCGGCCAGCCGGTAACCATAGTTATTGACCGTGAGATGGACATATCAAGAGGTTGTGTTATCGTAAATTCGGACGCCAAAGCCAAAGTGGCCAATCTCTTTAGAAGCGAGATACTCTGGATGGACGATACACCTTTACAGACCGGCAAAAGCTATTATCTTAAGATCGGAACCAAGAAGATACTTGCGTCCGTTACAAGAATGTGTCACAGTATAGATATCAATTCGGGTAAGAGAAAAAGCTGTGAATCACTCAGCAAGAATGAGATTGGAGTATGCGAGATAATGACTGCCGATAAGGTCGTATTATCACAGTTCGATAAGATCAATTCACTGGGATGCTTCATATTGATAGACGGCGAGACCAACATGACCTCCGCATGCGGAGTTGTAAGGAAGGAACTTCGTCGCGAGGATAATGTCGTATGGCAGGATATGGATATAACAAGGCAGATACGTGAGAGAGAGCTTGGACAGGAAGCTAAGACGATATGGTTTACCGGACTTAGCGGAGCAGGTAAGTCCACTCTTGCCAATGCTCTTGAGAAGAGACTTCTTATGCTTGGTAAGCATACTATGATTCTTGACGGAGATAATATAAGACATGGACTTAACAGCAACCTGAGCTTTGGTGAAGAGGACCGTGCGGAGAATATAAGAAGAATAGCAGAGGCTGCACGTCTTCTCAATGATGCGGGTATCATAGTCATGGTATCGGTTATATCCCCATTTGCTTCAGACCGAAAGAATGCGGCAGATATCATAGGAGAGGCGTATACTGAGGTATATGTTGCAACTCCGAAGGAAGAGTGTGCAAGGCGCGACGTTAAGGGTCTGTACGCCAGGGCAGAGAGAAATGAGATTAAGAACTTTACCGGTGTAAACAGTCCTTACGAGAAGCCACGTAACGCTGACATCGTAATCGACACAACAGGAAAAGAGATTAATGATTGTGTTGACGAGCTTATGAAGCTTTTTGTATAAAATATTAATGTAACAAATATTACCGACTCCGCCCGTTATAACCGGGCGGAGTTTGATATAAAAGAGAAAAGTTGGGGATAATATGCGAATAATATTTATCAGACACGGGGATCCGGATTACAGTATCGACTCTCTTACTGAAAAGTGATGGAGAGAAGCAAAGCTTCTTGCAGACAGAGTAAGTAAATGGGACGTGACCGACTATTACTGTTCTCCTCTTGGAAGAGCTAAGGATACGGCGTCCTGTACACTTGAAAAAGTTGGCAGAGAGGCAGTCATATACCCGTGGCTCAGGGAGTTTGAGGGTCATGTGCTCAACCCGGCAACAGGCAAATCACATATATGCTGGGATTTCATGCCGGATTACTGGACATATATGGATGATATGTATGACCGGGATAACTGGGCAAAGTCAAAACTTATGAGTTCAAGCGCCAATGATATACATATGGAGTGGCAGAAAGTTTCGAACGGTATAGATGATATCCTTTTAAAATACGGATATAAGCGCAAGGACAGGTATTATGAATTCGAAGAGCACAGGGATGATACGATAGTCATATTCTGTCATCTTGGTGTTACAATGGTTATGATGTCACATTTGCTTGGCATATCCGCGCCGGCATTGTGGCATGGTTTCTTCCTTGCGCCAACGTCAGTTACCATACTTAACAGCGAGGAGAGAATTGATAAAAAAGCATACTTCAGGTGCCAGGTCATGGGAGATACCTCGCATCTGTCGTTTAACGGTGAAAGTATATCCAATTCAGGATATTATGCAGAATCATTTAATGAGGAGTGGCAGTAGATGTACAGCTATAATTCCAGAGTAAGATACAGCGAGGTGGACCAAAGCGGAAAGCTTTCGCATGTGGCGCTTTTAGATTATTTTCAGGATGCGGCAACATTTCATTCGGAGGATATCGGCATTACCCTTAATATGCTTATTGAGAATCACTATGCGTGGCTTCTTAATGCATGGCAGATAGATATAAAGAGACGGCCCTATTTTGGTACGGATATCGTTGTGAAAACATTTCCGTATGATTTTAAGAGATACGTCGGTTACAGAAATTTTGTGATGGAGACCGTAGATGGGGAGGTGCTTTCCGTGGCCAATTCCATATGGTCTTTTGTGGATACGGAGAAAATGCGCCCGGTAATGGTATCGGATGAGATGAAGTTAAAGTTTGCGATAGAGGACAGGCTTGATATGGATTATGCTGACAGAAAGATTATTCCGGATAGTTCGTCCGAAATATATACGAAGGAAAGCTTTACGGTTGAAAAGCATCACCTTGATACCAACAGCCATGTCAATAACGGCCAGTATGTGCTTATGGCCATGGACGTCATGGAGCAGGATGAGAAAAGGAGTGCGGATGATATCATAAGGATACGCGCCGACTACAGAAAGCAGGCGCTGTCGGGAGACATTATAGTTCCAAAGGTGTATGCCGGAAAGAAAAAGATGCAGATAGCCCTTAATGATACAAACGGAAAGCCGTATGCCAATGTTGAGTTTCTGTTATCTGTACCTTTGTGATATCTCAGAGCTTATGTCTGAAACGGTATCGGATGGTTCATACTCACTTGTTCCGAACAGATACTCATGAAGTTTTATGACATTGGATGACAGGGTTGTGCTTACAACAACCGAAGCCTTATTGATAGTAGCAGTTTCCTTATCAAAAGGAAAACCGGTCTGATCACCGATATGATAGAACGGCAGAAAGAGCGCAAGGGATGTGAATTCTGCGCCTGAAAGCCCGGTGCATATCTGCGGGAGAACCTTATCGGCGGCAGCAGAAAGCTTCACGGGATTGGAATGCTTAGCCTTATCAAGAAGTGCGGTTATTACTTTGCGCTGGCGCTCCGCCCTTGTAAAATCCCCGCCGCTTGTATATCGCACGCGACAGTAGCCCGTAGCCTGTACTCCCGTAAGAGTCTGGATTCCGGCTTCTTTTATTCTGGTCCATTCTTTATTATTAATACGGGCAACATCCTTTGCGTATCTGTTTACCTCGTCAAGCTCTTCCTCGGTAATTTCAATGGTTATGCCCGAAAGAGCGTCTACGGCGTCGGTAACGGCGCTGAAGTTGACCGTAACGAAATCAGTTATATTCATATCAAAATTCCGGTTGATGGTTTCAATTGCAAGCTTTGGGCCGCCATATGCGTAGGCGTGATTGAGCTTGGTGTAACCGTGCTCAGGGATATATACATAGGTATCCCTGTATATGGAGACAAGCTTAACTTCCCTGCTTCGCTTGTTGATACTGGCGATTATAATGGAATCGCTGCGCGTGTTGGCTGTAAGCTCATTATCCCTTGAATCCACGCCAAAAATGGCTATATTGGTATATTTTTTCATATTGCTGTCGGAGATGTCGTTCTGATACACGGAGGAATCATCCCAGTCAACATTATCAAGCTTGCTGAAAATGTACGCAACAAAAGCGATAATACATGCAATCAGAATGAGTATTATCTCAAGAAAAAGTATTTTTTTCTTTCGCTTATATCTTTTCTTTTTATCTTTGCTGTCGGACATAGAATCACCTAATACGCATTTTTATTGACAAATCCCTTAAACAGAGTAAGAACGAGTATCTTAAAATCAAGCCCAAGCGTCCAGTTCTCGATATAATATATATCGCAGTCGATACGTTTTTTGATTGAGGTATCTCCCCTGAAACCATTGACCTGTGCCCAGCCGGTTATGCCCGGACGGACCTGATGTTTTACCATGTAGCGCGGAATCTCCTCCTTGAACTTGTCCACATAGTAAGGTCGTTCGGGTCTCGGTCCCACAAGGGACATATCCCCTCTTAACACATTGAAAAACTGTGGCAGCTCGTCGAGGCTTGTACTTCTTATGAACTTGCCTACGGGAGTGACTCTTGGGTCGTTCATGGTGGTCCATGCCTTCTTTTCCTCTGCAGAGGACTGTACGCGCATGGAGCGGAACTTGTACATATTAAATTCACGATTGTGAAGACCGATCCTTTTTTGCTTGAAGATAAGAGGACCATCCGAAGTTATCTTGACGAGCGCTGAGACGATAAGCATAGGCAAGGAAAATATGATTATACATAAAATTGAACCTATGATATCAAATATACGTTTTAATATTCTGTTGACCGGACTGCTTAGAGGCACGTTTCGCACATGTACGACCGGAAGACCTTCAAGGTCCTCGGTATACGGACGCGTAGGTATTATATTATTATAATCCGGTACGAATTTGGTGTGTACGCCGAATTTCTCCGTGGTTACAACGATTTTCTCAAGCTTCTCGTATTCTGTGATGTTAAGTGTTATAACAATCTCGTCGTATTCATTTGTCTCAAGTAATTTGGGCAGATCGTTAATTTTTCCGACTATCTTTATATGCCGGTATTCGACGACCTTTTTTACGCTGTCGTCAAGGATGCCGTGAATATAGTATCCCCACTCGGGATGCGAAAGTATACGGTCGATATAACTCTCCGCAGTACGTCCGTAGCCTACGAGGAGCACATGTTTGAGGTTGCGGCCACTGCGCCTTAATTTCTTTAGTATCCTTGATACCAGATGCCTGAACAGAAAATCGAGAAGTGTATTCAATATAAAAAACAGTGCGAGGAACAGACGTGCATAATATATTGCCTTGAAAAAATATAATATGGTAGAGCAGTATAATACGCCGATGGCATTGGCCTTAACAAGTGCCCATATCTCCAGACGTTTGGAGCTTGTCCTCTTCGGGTTGTAAAGGTTGAAAAAATAATACATGACTACATAAAACGGCAGGAGATATATAAGCATTGGCATATATTCGGAGAGCTCCAGATAACCGCCGTAGGGTCCGTCTATGATACCAAGCCTGATTAGTGGACTGTGCGCCTCATTGAACCTCAGAAAGTATGCCAGGTAAAATGAGAAAACGATAATAAGCGCATCTATTACAAGATGAAATATATTAAGAAGTTTTTGGTTTTCCTTAATCAAACGTTTCAACCTCCAGTATGTGCTGTAAATAGTAACTATGAGTAATGATAACCGATAATGAAGGATTTCACAATATAAACTTTTACTATTCACAAAGTGAACACAAATTCTGCCTATAATGAGCCTCAACATAAACAAATAAGGAGTGAGACAAATGGACGAACAGCGTTATGATTATTACAATCAATTTGGCGGTGACAATAATAATAAAAAGAACGATGGATGGAAAAAGGTCCTTGCAATAGTCGTAGGAGTAGTTGCGGTAATAGCGGTGATAGCAGTAATGTCCTCATTTGTTATCGGAAGCGTGAGAACATTTTTAAATAACGGAGGACTTGAGAACAGGGAATATTCCGATGTGTCCAATTCAGGTAATGAGGATACGCAGGATTCAACGGAAGCGGTATCCACCACAAAGCCGGTATCCACGGTGCAGGCGGGAAGCATATCGGGGACACCGGTTGACGTATCGGATATAGTTGAAGAGGCAATGCCTTGTGTTGTATCCATAACGAGCACAACCTCGGTGGAGGGATATTCGATATTCGGACAGCAGTATCAGCAGGAGGTTCCTACTTGCGGTACCGGATTCATAGTAGGTCAGAACGATACCGAACTTCTTCTTGCAACCAATAATCATGTTGTGGAAGACGCAACGGCCATTCAGGTTACATTTGCAGATGATACTACCGCTGAGGCAGTCGTTAAGGGAACTGATGCACAGGCAGACCTTGCAGTTGTGGCTGTAGAGCTTGAGAGTGTGGAGGAAGACACTCTGGATGCTATAAAGGTTGCGGTGCTTGGTGATTCCGACAGCGTAAAGGTAGGACAGATGGCAATTGCAATCGGCAATGCGCAGGGAATGGGACAGTCAGTAACGGTAGGATATATAAGCGCCAAGAATAGAGAGATCAGTGTACCTGACGGCAATGCAACATCCGGCAATACCATGACATTCCTTCAGACGGATGCGGCGATTAACGGAGGCAACAGCGGAGGACCCCTTCTTAACGCTAACGGAGAGGTTGTAGGTATCAATAGCGCCAAGATAAGCGATACGGATGTTGAGGGAATGTGTTATGCAATACCGATATCGCAGGCAAATCCTATAATCAATGAGCTTATGAACAGAGAAACCCTTACTGATGAGGAACGCGGATATATGGGAGTAAGTCTTCAGGATATCGCAGCGGATGCGGTAGAGATGTACGGTGTGCCTGACGGAGTGTATATCGTATCGGTATCGGATGACGGACCGGCAGATAAAGCGGGACTTGAAGAAGGAGATATCATCACGGCAATCAATGATATAGCCGTTGACTCAAGCTCGGCAGCTGTGGATAAGGTTAACAGCTACCGTGCGGGAACACAGATAAAGGTTACTTATTATAGAAGACAGGATTCCGAAAACGGATATTCGCAGGCAGAGACAACAGTTACGCTTGCGACTGCGGAGGAGATTGGACTCAATAGTCAGGACGAAGAGCCTGAGAGCAGCGATAACAGGAGTAGCCGTGATGATGAGTATTACAGTAATGATCTGGAAGACTATCTTGACAGGTTCTTCCAAAGATAAATTAGCCCCCTCTTTCATTAATATATAATTCAAGAAAAATAGGTTTCCTCAAGGGAGCCTGTTTTTCTTGATTGTGTGCTATATATCAGGTATAATTATTAACCATAACAGAAGCGAGGTTAAGAAGAATAGATGGATAAGGATAACAAAGATAATAAAGGGCTTGAGGACATATGTTATCTGTGCCACAGACCGGAAAGCAGGGTTGGAAAGATCATAAAGATGCCCAATAATATTAACATATGTACCGATTGCCTGCAGAACACATTTAATCAGATGAATAACGGCAGTATGCCGTTTATGTTCGATATGCCCAATATGGATGCGCTAAAGGGCGAAATGAGGCAGAAGCAGACCGTAAAGAAGAAAAAAGAGGCTGAGGATAAACCTGGGAAGGCTGAATTTACATTGGAGACGCTTCCTCCTCCGCACGTTATAAAAAGCGGGCTTGACGAACATGTCGTAGGACAGGAGCATGCCAAAAAGATACTGTCGGTTGCGGTATATAATCATTATAAAAGAGTATTTGCAGAGAATGATAAGAATGATGATGACGGAGTTCATATTGAAAAGTCCAACATACTTATGCTCGGACCTACGGGAAGTGGTAAGACATATCTGGTAAAGACGCTTGCAGGCATGCTTAAGGTGCCGCTTGCGATAACCGATGCTACTTCACTTACCGAGGCGGGTTATATAGGAGATGATGTTGAAAGCGTTATAAGCAAGCTTCTTGCCGCAGCGGATAATGATATCGACAGGGCCGAACATGGAATAGTATTCATAGATGAGATTGACAAGATATCAAAGAAGCGCAACAGTCATTCGCGTGACGTAAGCGGCGAAGCGGTACAGCAGGGTCTCTTAAAGCTTCTTGAAGGAAGCGATGTTGAGGTTCCGGTAGGAGCTTCAAGTAAGAATGCGATGGTGCCTTTATACACGGTAAATACTTCTAATATACTGTTCATATGCGGCGGCGCATTTCCTGAGCTTGAAAAGGTAATAGCAGAAAGGCTTAATCTGTCAAGTTCAATAGGATTTGATGCGGTTATTAAAAATAAGGATGGGGATAAGGACATACTTGATAAGGTTACCCAGGAAGATCTCAGAGAGTTTGGAATGATACCTGAGTTTCTGGGAAGACTCCCTATAATGTGTACCCTGCATCCGCTTGATGAGGATATGATGGTAAAGGTGCTTACGCAGCCTAAGAATGCCATACTTAAGCAGTACGGAAAGCTTCTTAGGATGGACGAGGTGGATCTTGTATTTGAGGAAGACGCGCTTAGGGCCATTGCGAGAAAAGCTGTTGCCAAAAAGATAGGGGCAAGGGCATTGCGCGCCATCCTTGAGGAAATCATGCTTGATATAATGTATGAGATTCCGAAGGACGATATGATAGGACGGGTAATCATAACCGGTGATTATATTGAAAATAAAGGAGCGCCCGTTATAGAGATGAGAGGAAGCGTTAAGGCAATAGAACAGACACCAAATTCCGTTACCACAGTATAATGTTATTAATCAACATATACGGGTGAGCGGATGCCTGAGGCAAAGAATTGCGCGGATATAATATATTCCGAGGATTATATGGACATAATTGTCGATTTTCAGTTTTTTTATGAGATACCGGACATTGTGTCCGAATGCGACATGCCTGTAAGCAATAAACAGAGCGTAATATATGCATCCTTAGAAAAAAACCGAATAACTCCTGATGACATGGGCTATCGTTTTCTGCCTAAGTGCTACGGTTATCTTGATATGGAGGCTCTTAATGATACCGGAGTGCTTGCGCTGAGACGACAGCCTTTTATCAATCTGTACGGGCAGGGTGTGCTGGTGGGTATCATCGATTCGGGTATAGATTATAAGCATGAAGCATTTGTGTGGGAGGATAATACGAGTAAGATAGTATCCGTATGGAATCAGGAGGACAGAAACGGAACTCCGCCGGAAGGATTTATGTATGGTTCGGAGTATACGGAAGAGATGTTAAATGAGGCGCTGAAAACTAACGGAGACGAATATGATTCGCTTATAAACGGAAGCGGACACGGAACGCATATAGCGGCAGCGGCGGCAGGAAGGATAATAGAAGAAGCGGATTTTTCGGGCGTTGCGCCCCTTGCAGAGCTGGTGGTAGTAAAGCTTAAACAGGCGAAGGATATATTTCGGAATTATTATAAAATACCGGATGATGCGGACGCATTTCAGGAAAATGACATACTTCTTGCGTTAAGATATATTATGTCCGTTGCGAGAAAGCGCAATATGCCTCTGGTGTTGTGCTTCGGACTCGGAACGAATCAGGGGGACCATAACGGCACGGGTTTTCTGGGTGAATACCTAAGTTACCTTGCAGTGGCTCCCGGAATATATATATGCGCAGCTGCGGGAAATGAAAGCGGAATGGCGCATCACTACAGAGGAAGACCTCTTAAGGAGAGAGAATATCAGGATGTGGAGATTCTTGTAAATGAAGAGTCGGAGGGCTTTGTCATGGAGCTGTGGGGTGAGACTCCGTCGACATTTGCAGTGCAGATAAGACCTCCCATAGGAGAGTTTTCAGGAATAATAGAGGCAAGATTTGATGAGAACAGAAAGCTTAGCTTTCTTCTTAATGATTCCGTGGTCTATATTAATGCCGAGCTGGTCGAGAGAAGCACCGGTGATGAGTTTATGTTATTCAGATTTGATAATCCGGCACAGGGCATATGGACAATCCGGGTAATACAGCAGAGCGATAATGAGGGACGTTTTGACATATGGCTTCCGATAGATGCATTTAATGCAGCAGGAGCTGTATTTATCGAACCGGACCCGAATATAACGATATGTGAACCCGCCTGCGCCGCAAACATTATAACATTTGCGGGAAGCAGCGTCTCGGGGGATGTGCTCTACGTCAATTCGAGCAGGGGTTATACCAGAAGCGGACGCATAAAGCCGGATGTTACGGCGCCCGCCGTTAATGTATATACGGCGTCGCCTGATGCCCCTGACGGATACGAATATGTTACGGGAACAAGTATGGCGTGCGCCATAGGAGGGGGCGCAGTGGCGCTTATCGCAGAATGGAGTCTTACGAATCAGTCAACCAATAGTCTCAGCGCAAGGAATCTCCTGATACGCGGCGCTGACAGGACGGGTATCAGTGTGCCTGACAGAAGCTGGGGATTTGGACGTCTTGACATATATCAGACCTTCATTGCCATCGGACAGTGAGGAAAGGTATATCAAAAAATTATCCTTATCACAAAACAATACTATTGTAAAAACCTCTGTTTTATACAATAATTTGAGCATAAAAGAAGGTTTTGTTTATGGATAACAAGAACAAAAAAAGATTTATTGTCATACCTGCATTAAGTATGGCGTTATGCTTTACAATTGGCATGACAGATTTAAACGCTTATGTTGTCAGGAAGAATAATGCCAAAATTTCGCTTACAGCCGGACAATCAAAAAAGATAAAGCTGGCTAAATCAGCGCTTAAGACCGTAAAGAATAGAAAGAAAAGTATAAAGGTTAAGAGCGCCAATAAAAAGATTGTAAAAATCAAACGTACCAAGGCTCAGAAGAGGAGCTATTCATTTACAATCAAGGCATTAAAGAAAGGAAAAACCACAGTGATCGTAAAGGGTAACAAGAAGAATATCAAGATAAAGGTTACCGTACGAGATGCGGCAGATAAAAATGTTGTGATTACAGATACGAATGTAATTACGTCCACACCGCCTTCCGTTACGGCACAACTTGTAGTTCAGACAGAGGCTCCTAATACGCCGGATCCGACCATAAGACCTCTCAGGACCAGAATTTCGGTGCCTGCGTCGGAGCCCGAGACAAGGGATGGATATACCAAACTTACAGACCTTACGACATATTCAATCAATGGTGATTATCTCGTTAATATATGGACTGATTCCGAATCGCAGTATTATTATAATGTAGTGTGCGAGGGGCTTGAGGTTGTAGAGATATCTTCGCTTGGACTCATGCTTGATAATACTGACCTTACAAAAGGACTTACCTGCGATAATGAGGGTTCGTATGTAGACGAGATATATGAAGAATTCGAAACTATTACACTTGCGGCTGCAACATCCGTCAATAACTGCCAGGAAAGAACCATAAGATTCTCTAATGTGGACGGTGCATATTTTGACCTTCTTATAAGAGTGTATAACGACGGATTTGCCTACAGGTATACGAACGTAACCTATGGCGAGGATTATCCGGGAGAATATATAACATATGTAAGAAGACATGGTGAGGAATGGTTTATCGGTTCCATGACGCTTGAAAAAAGAGACGCAGGCATAGATCTTGATTTCCTTACGGAAGGCAAAAAGTATACGGCGTACATATACTCCTCGGATGATAACGGGTCACTGGTTGAAAGCACGCAGAGAGTTTCGCATGACGACGTGTTTACCCTCTCGCTTAAGGATCTGGATGGAGTCGCAGTTTATATAACAGAAGACTTCTATTAATGATTCCTCTTATAATCAGAGGGGGTAAAACCAAGACGTCTCTTAAACACCTTGGCAAAGTAGTTGCCGTTGGCAAAACCGCTTGAGCACGCAATCTCATTGATGCTCATATCTGTTGTCGTAAGAAGATGCATGGCGTGCTCAAGCCGTATATTGGACAGATACTCAATAGGACTTATCCCGATTTCATATCGGAATATGCGGGAGAAGTGCGAAGGAGTAACATTAAGTGATTCACACAGTTCTGACAGGGAGATGTCTGAAGCATAATTCGCATTGATCCAGTTGACAGCTTTTGCAACAAGGCTGCCAGATGAGGTGGGAGAAGATATCTCTCTTGTGAGCGTTGTAAGAAAATTATACATAAATACACCCGCTTCAAATCTTTTATATTTTCTTCCGTGCTCAAGCCGCTCAAGCTCGTTAACTAACAGTCTGATGGCAGGATTGTCCGATGGAAGTGAAAATATATTACCGGTCATACTTATTATTTCATTATAAAATTGTGAAGCGAGGCTGCCGCTAAAATGAATATATAAGTATTCCCACCCATTTTTATTATCAAAAGGCAAATAATATGAGCAGCCGTTAGGGACACAGGTGATAAAGCCTGTGTCCTTTGCAAGTGTATATTTATCATCAGAGGTTTCATATATTCCACAACCGTCAGTCGTGTACTGGAAAATGTAACCGTCGTAGTTCGTTCGGGTCCGGTTATCATAATAATAATTCTCATTTATCCTCTTTTCAAATCCCATATCGTACAGAATCATGGGAAGGGGTTCAATATTGTCATAATTTATAAATCCGTAAAAATTGTGCTTCATGGCATATTTCCTTTATAACTATGTAAGAATTAATGATTATTAACTAATTAGTAATAGATAAGAACAGATGTTGTAACATCTGGAATATATACTACTCGTTAATATTATAACATACTATTTTGCTGTGGAGGTAGACAGATATGGTAAAAAAATTGATTTATTTGTGCAGTATGGCGCTTATAGCCTTATCGGTGACAGGCTGCATGGGGAAGAAAGAGATGAAGCTTGAAAATTATGTATTTGACACATTTCCGGTGGAGTTTGCCGAGGAAGAAGAACCTTATAAGATGACGGTATACGGAAACTGCCTGTATTATACGACGGAACAGTATCCCGAATATCCTGATGAGTATTATGATGAGATAGAAGAGGCATATAATGTGGGCAAGGATGAAGCGAAGCTTATCGCGGAGATTGAAGAGAAATACAGTCAGTACAGACCGAAGATAAATCTGTGGAAATGCGACCTTACAACCATGGAAAAGACGTTGCTGTATGAGGAGATTTCCGACTCGCTTACCATAAGGGCGTTTGGAGTTCTTGAGGATGATTCGGTTCTTATGTTATGCACAGAGTACATATATGACGAGGATGAAGATTCATATAATGAAGAGGTCAATCTTATAAAGGTCGATTCTGCCGGAGGCCGGAATGTGGTAAAGGACCTTAACGAATATATTCACAGGGACGCTTTGGGAGAGGAAAATGGAGATACAACAACGGACATTACCGGCGCAGTATTTGATTCCGATGGCGTATTGTATATGAATTATGAGGTGTCGAATCTTGATAATGGCAGGAAATTCTATAATAAGATAAATAAGGATGGCGAGCTTATAGGAACTGTGCAGGTTGACGGAACATCCAGTGCGGGCGGCGAGGTCGTTATAGACGATAATGGAATGCCTGTTGTCGGAGATTATGAAGAAGATGAGCTGTGTTACAGGGCGGTTGATTTTGAAAATAATATGCTCACCGATAAATTGTGGGAGAACAGTGCGGAGAATGAGAACAGATATTATGAGTTAATCGGAAGCTCGGATGCATACGGGCTGATATTAAGGGATCAGACATATATGTACTCATATAACGATGGGGATAGCGAGCCCGTACCTGTTCTTAAATGGCTTGACTGCGGAGTGGTCGGTGATAACGTGCTTAGCGTTGTCTTTATCTCCGATAAGGAATTTATATGCAGTGTAATGGATAGTATGGATGGCAGCATGCAGGTGGGTATAATGAAGGAAGCGGAAGATGACGGAACCGATAAAGAGGTAATTACGCTTGCTTCGCAGTATATGGATACTATGCTGCAGCAGAATGTAATAGCATTTAACAAGGCAAGCGACAAATACAAGATAGATTATATAATATATGAAGATACCTATGATTCTGAGGAATCCATTGTGAACGATATAATAGCAGGAAATGTACCGGACATCATAGAGCTTTCCGGCATGAATGTAAACTCATATATTGCACAGGGAATTCTTACGGATCTTGCGCCGTATATGGAAAAGGACGATACAGTCAATGAGGATTATTTTATAGACGGTCTGCTTGATAAATTAAAGGTTGACGGAAAGCAGTATTATCTTCTGAAAACATTTAATATCTCAAGCATTGCGGGTAAGGCATCCGAGCTTTCGGGGCATAAGAATAACTGGACCATGGATACGCTTATAGAATATTATAATTCGAAACCTGAGAAGGCGATGCTGTTTAAGGACGCTTCAAGGCAGATGGTATTTTCGACGCTGCTTGAGCAGCAGTATGATCAATGCGTGGATTACAATACGGGCGAAGTAAGCTTTGATAGCGGAAATTTTGGAAAGTTTATCGAATTCTGCAATACATTTCCTGACGAGCAGGAAGTGTCATATGATGAGTCCGCCGAATTATATAAGATGATTAAAAACGGCAAGCTGCTTTTACAGGATTGCATATTGTCATCTATAGATGATATTACGCTCAGAAATAAACTTTTTAACGGAGACATAGAGTATATCGGATATCCGACGCCGCAGGGCGGGGAAACGTATATATCCTATCCGAGTATGATGCTGTCGATAAGCAGCTCTGCTAAGAATGCGGACGCGGCATGGGAGTTTGTCAAATTTGTATATTCGAAAGATGTGGTTAAGGAAGATGTGGATATGCTCACTATTCCGGCAACGAAGCCTGAATTTGACATCATGCTTAAAAGGGCTACGGCTACGGAGACTTACACGGATGAGTACGGCAATTTGATAGAGCCAAGGAGCGGCACTCTTGGATATGATGATTACAGCATCGAGCTTGAGCCTGCAACCGAAGAAGATATTAACATGCTAAATAAGCTCATTGCGGAATCGCTCGTAATGGTGAGCCCGGCATACGACGCGTATGACATCGTTACTGAAGAAGTTAATAAATACTTTAACGGCGAAAGAACGCTTGACGAGACGATTAATATCTTACAGGATAAGATGAAAAAGATAGTAAACGAAAACCTATAGAAGTACGGAGGACGTTATGAACAGACGTACCGACAGATTTAAAGGGGCCGCATTTATGGCCCCGAGTGTGGCAGGAGTTCTTACATTTTTTGTGATTCCGTTTATTGTCATCATTTTTTACAGTATGGTTGATAACCCGATAAGGAAGAACTTTGTCGGGTTAGACAATTTCATTTCGCTGATACACAATAAGGCGTTTTTGGAAGCGTCGGCAAATACGCTGGTATTCTCGCTTATAGCAGTTCCGGCAGCTGTTGTGCTTTCGCTTCTTCTTGCCATGCTTCTTGATATGGGGATTCCCGGGAAAAGCAGGTTCCGCACGATATTTTTGTGCCCGCTTATGGTTCCCGTGGCATCGGTTGTAATAGTATGGCAGGTTATGTTTCATTCAAACGGAGCGTTCAATGAACTGATATCAGCTGTTGGCGCAGACCCCACAGACTGGATGAATTCGAGATACAATGTGCTCATCATCCTGTCGCTGTTTCTGTGGAAGAACCTTGGATATAATATGGTTCTTTTCATGGCGGCGCTTGCCAATATACCGGAAGAGCTGATTGAGGTCGCGAGGCTTGAAGGAGGGGGCTGGTGGATGATATTTGTAAAAATAAAGCTCAGATACCTGTCGTCCGCCATATTTTTTGTGGCGATACTCTCCCTGATAAATTCATTTAAGATATTCAGGGAGGTATACCTTCTTACGGGCGGATATCCGTACGGAGATATATATTATCTGCAGCATTTTATGAATAATCAGTTTGGCGCGCTTAATTATCAGAAGCTTTCTACGGCGGCGATTATTATGAGTATAGTAATGGTTATCATAATTGGCATTCTGTTTGTCGTGGAAAACAGGTTTGGAAAAGAGGTGGAGGAATAGTTGAGACGTAAGAAAATGGCGCTTCGAGTATTCGGAACACTGCTTGCCTTTGTATTTGCGGTAATCTTCATATATCCGACGGTCGTGACTCTTGCGGACTCATTTATGTCCTCGGGAGAGATAATGGCGCATTATGGCGATGTGCTTGAAAATAAGAATGCGGATACTGGGTATTATGAATACGATACGCAAAAGGATACGTTATATAAGAGCAACCGCGTAAGGATAAGCATTATCCCGGATAAAGTGACCTTATCACAGTATGCGGAGGTATTATTTACAAGTCCGGAATATCTGTTTAAATTCTGGAATTCCGTAAAACTTACAATCCCCATAGTCGTATTTCAGATTATGGTGGCGCTTCTTGCATCATACAGCTTTGCAAGATACCGCGGAAGAATCAAAGAGATTACATTCTTTTTATATATAATACTTATGCTGATGCCGTATCAGGTGACATTGGTTCCGAATTTTATCGTGGCGGATTTTATGAACACGGTTGATACGTACTGGTCCATTATACTGCCGGGTATTTTTTCGCCGTTTGCGGTATTTATATTTACAAAATATATGAGAAGAATTCCACGGGCTTATGTCGAAGCGGCAAGAATAGACGGGGGCGGAGAGTGGACGATATTCACCAGAATATACATGCCGTTATGTAAGGGGGTTATAGTGTCTGTTGCGCTTTTGGTATTTATCGATTACTGGAATATGGTTGAACAGCCGCTTATAATGCTTACGGATACGGATAAGCACCCATTGGGTGTATTTCTTGCACAGATTAATACCGGAGAAGTGGGAATGGCATTTGCCGTGGCGTCGGTGTATATGATTCCGTGTATACTGCTGTTTCTTTACTGTGAGGAATATATTGCTCTTGGAATTACATATCAGGGTGGACTTAAAGCTTAGGGAGGTTGCTATGGAAAAGGAAAAGAAGAGACGGGAATGGATAAAGAATGCGCTTATTGTATTTCTTGCGGTTATGCTTGTGCTGACATTTTTCTCTAATACGATCATGAATATGTATCTGCCGGAGGTATCGACCGAGGCAGTAAGCTCCGGGATACTAAGGGAAAGTATAAGGGGAGATGGAATCGCCGAATCCGGTAAGTCATACGAGGTGGTCATATCCGGTGCAAGGACTGTTAAGAATGTGTATGTTAAAGAGGGGGACGAGGTTAAAGAAGGGGATGTTCTTTTCGAGTTCGAGAAGGGCGATGAAAGCGAACTTGACGCTGCAAAAAATGAATATCTGGAATGTCAGCTTGACTATCAGAAAAAGCTTATAGGAACCGAATACATATATACAAAGGAAGAGCTTGCCATTGAGGCTGCAAGACTTGAGTACAAAAAAGCCGTGGAGGCACTTAAGGATGCGGGTGCGGCCAACAAAAAAATCAGGAATAAGACGAAGAAGCTTAATACCATAGCCGGTAGGATTGGTACGCTCGAAAAGCAGGTTGAGGCATATGATGCAGATATCGCTTCGCTTTCATCGCAGCAGAGTTCATCCGCATGCAGTGAGGAGCTTACAGCCCAAAAAAGAGCCCTTACGGTACTTGAAAATGAGCTTAGCGACTTAGACGCAGACCTTGTCACGCTTAGAAATAATGGAGCCGGAGCAGGGGATATTACTGAGCTTGAACGAAGCAGACGAGATAAGGCAGTCGAAGTAAATAATGCAAGGGAGGACGTTGCTCTGGCGGAGAATGCTTTAACGAAGGCTTACGCCAATGAGAAGAGTCTTCTTGATACCACGAAGAAAAAGAGTGATACCGAGGCGCAGCTTAGTAAGTACAGGACTAAGCAGTCGGAGCTTACTGCTGAATTAGATGTCCTTAATTCAGGGGCGGTATCAAAGGATGAGGCAAGGGCGCTGGTCAATGAAAAAGAGAATACGTATAATTCGCTGATTGCCGATTATGAGATAAAAAGGGCTGAGGATAACAAGACTCAGAAGAATGACGATATAGACCTTGCTGCCGCAAGGCAGAAGCTTGATAATCAGAAAAAACTTGTGGATGAACTTACGGAGTTATATGCCGGGTCGCTCATAAAGGCGAAGATGGAAGGAGTCGTTACGGCAGTAAACTGTGCCGCGGGAGACACCGCGCAGCCGGAGGAGGCTCTGGCAGTAATCTCATCTGAAGATGCAGGCTATACGGTCAGGATATCGGCGACCAAAAAACAGGCGCAGAAATTAAAGCCCGGACGGAGCGCTGAGATAGTTAATTACTGGGATGAAGATGTGGGAGCCATATTAAGAAGCATATTGCCTGATGTGGAGAATCCTGAGAATGTGATACTTACATTTGATGTAAAGGGCGGCGCCATATCAGCCGGAGACAGCATTGCAATATCAGTAAGCGGTGAGGAAAACAGGTATGATACCATAGTACCTAAAAGCAGCATATATGAGGATAACGGCGGCAAGTTTGTGCTCACCGTTGAGGACAAAGACACTCCTCTCGGAACCAGATACATTGCCACAAGGCATGATATAGAAGTGATTTTGGAAAATGATATGTACGCAGCCATATCTTCTGATCTGGTCGGATACGAGTATGTTATAAAAGCCGCATCTGCAATAGTTAATCCGGGGGATCAGGTCAGGTTAAAGGAGTAACGGATGAAGTTTAAGAAAATATATATGGTAGTTATTTCGGCGATAATGATAATTATGGGGATTATATGCATATTAGTCGTCAGAGGAGATATATCAACTGAGAAGCCCGAAAAGAGATGGGCGGGTGACAGCAGACCGTATGCATATGTCGCTGCATTTTTTCCCGAAACAAAGGGCGCAGAATACAGTGATATAATCGGATACAGGCATAGTCTTGAAACCTGTATAAAGGAAAATTCGATAGAAACGCTACCGGGTGCGCGCGCATACAATGACGCTTACAGTGCATATACGGACGCAGTGCTGTCAAATGACGATAAGGGCAGTACCTGCGAGGTAAATATATGTGCATACGGAGGGAGTTACGATTTCTTTCATCCCATGGAGCTTGTCGACGGCAGCTTCGTGGGGGAGGATGATATCATGAAGGATGGTATCGTGCTTGACGAGAATGCGGCATGGTTTCTGTTCGGAAGCCCTGATATAACGGGGCGATATGTGTCCGTTGGTGATGAAAAATTCTATGTATCGGGAGTGGTGCGTGCGACGGATAACGGATACGATATGCGTCCGTGGGCATACATTCCATATGAGGCCTATGAAAAGATTACAGAATCCTGCTACATTACCTGTTATGAGATAGTATACCCCGATATAGTAAGCGGTTATGCCCATGGAAAATTAAGTGATGCGGTAAATCAGACGGATGATGCAGAGATGAAGAATGATAGTGAAGCCGTGATTGTAAATGTCACCGACAGATTCAGAACGGCTAATATATGGAAGGTTCTTTTGTCGTACGGCAAACGTTCCGCACAGACGGACGGTATCATATATCCTTACTGGGAAAATGAATGCAGAAAGGCTGAGGATTACTGCGCGGCTGCGCTTTTGTGGTGTATAATATGGGGGATTATCGCTACAGGACATATAATCATACTGTGTGTCAGATTAAAAAAGGAGCTATGCACCGGTAATTAGTGCATAGCTCCTTTAAAAATTACAGATATCAGAATTTATTTCCTAATCTTAATCGTTACTGTTGCCTTAACCTTCTTAACCTTGGCAGTCACCTTAACCTTACCTGCTTTCTTAGCGGTAAGCTTTCCTTTCTTGGTAATCTTGGCAAGTTTTTTCTTATTAACGCTCCATTTTACTTTACCCTTTACATTAACGAGCTTAGCCTTAAGCTTGATGCTTTTTCCTACCTTTACCTTCTTTTTACCTTTTATCTTAATCTTTTTAACGGCTTTTTTGGCAGTGGAGGTAGTTGTGGTAACCTGTGTGGGCGGCGTAACTCCACCGGTATATGAAGGTGTTGTAGGGGTGGAGGTTGTAGCGTCGCCCGTTGAAAGGTCACTTGTAGGAATGATATTCAGTGTATAATCCTTATACGTCTGATGATCCTCTGCATAAGCTTTAAGCGTAAAGGTTTTGCTTTCGCCGTTAATCGTAAAGGTCTGAACCTTTCCGTCGTTGACAAGACGTCCGTCCACGTAGAGAAGACCGGTCTTGTCAGCTAAGGTTACGCTTGCTTTTACAAACTGTGTTCCAATCGGAACCTTAATGGTATAAGTGCTGTCGTTATCCATGGTTACAACTGATGTGCCCTGTGTAACGGTGATGCCTGTAATGGCGGCATTAGTACTGTAATCTACTATAGTATATAATCCGCCGACAAGTCTTGCGCTGTCATTGGAATCGGCGCTCTCGAATTTGACGTTTACTACATTGTATGTTTCCTGTACTCCGGCGTCATTGGTTACCTGCTTTTCCCTGAGGGCGGCGCTAAGTACGTCCGCAGGTATCTCGTAAGCCTTAGTATAGAAAGAGTCCTCTCCATCGTATGAAAGAGTATCGGTGGCGATTACCGTATCGCCCACTGAAATCTTTATCGTCTTGCCGTTATCTTCCCTGGCAAATCTGCACAGTACGGAGTTGGTACGTGAAGGATTTACTACCATGTCGTATGAGAAATATCCGCCTGCCGCCGCGTGACGAGTGCTTCCGCCCTGCTCTATCGTGCCGGCTACAGAACCGTTTTCTTTGATTTCGTGAATAGCATCCTGCTCATACTGGCCATAGCCCGGCTGAAGCGAGTCAACGCGGCAGTTTGCGATGCGTCCCTCTTCCTTATCCTTAAGAATGGAAGCTTCAAGTTCCTCCTGCGTCATGGCGCTGAAATACCAGTATATACCGTAACGCTCTTCATTTAATGTATTGAACGGAACAAATGTAAGTCCTCCGTCAAAGTTATCCTCGGCGTCCGTTCCTGAAAGTGTGAATTCAAGTGTGTCCGAAGCGGTATTTCTAATCATATTATCGGCGATATTGGTTAAAAACTCATCAAGCGTAGCGTCAGTAATCTGCAATGTCTCTGTTCCAAGTATCTGCTTGTTCGTCGTATTGTATCCTATTGTGAGACGGCAGCTTTCGTCGCCTACATATTTATATGCGGCAGCGCTTAAGTTGGCTCCGGCCCATGTAAGGTTATCTCCTACTGTAAGATCCATTTTTTCCGTGCCAAGCTTAGCGGCAAGAAGAGTAGGACCGTAGCGGAAAGCATATACGGTATCATTGTCAGGAAGGCCTATAGCCTGAACCGTCATAGGATATCTTATCGTTATCGTATCTCCGCTCTGCCATGTGCGCGCAAGTTTTACGTAGCCGTTATCCATATCGGCATTTACAACAGCCTCGCCGTTTACTGTCACATAAGCAGGTCCCGATATCCATTCAGGTATTCGAAGATAGATATTAAGATTCTGCGGGGATGAAACAGATATGCTAAATGTTGCCTCATCACTCTTGGTAACGTCGCTTGTCTGGGTCAGTGTGAAGCCCTTATCTTTCCAGTTAAGAACTGAGGCTACATACTGATTGACAACTACGGAATCATCATTATGGAAATATATGCTGTCTCCAAGCTTTGTGAAGTTCTCCATACCGGTTCCGGTACAGCACCAGAACATGTTCTTGGCAGGATCTGCTTCGCTAAAGAACTTAAAATAACCCGTTGCCATAGGGGTGAAGTATGATGTGGTTCCGTCATATGTATCGATGGAGCCCATAATGGCATTTCTAAGGGTGGTTTCATAATAATCCGCATATTTTACATCGCCGGTCAGGCAGAATAACTCACGTGTTATGCGAAGCATATTGTGTGCGCAGCAACTTTCACAGTTACACTGGGTACGCGTTTCATCAAGTGCGTTATCATCCCTGAAGTGCTCCATATCGCTTACTCCGCCGGTAGCGTATGAATGTTTTGATACAACCAGATCCCAGAAATCCTCTACATAATACAGATACTGTTCATCATCCGATGTAAGCTCATTTCTCTCGCTAAGAACTCTGTAACGGTTAAGAGCTCCAAGGAATTTAGGGATGGTCGTGTTGGCATGTCTGCCGGAGAGTGTGTTGTCATTTCCGGACAGAATGGTCTTGTACAGGTCAGGGTCGTCAAACTGATGTGCCGCATCCCTGTAAATGGTGTCGCCGGTTATACGGTAAAGTTCGTACAGGCAGTCGTTCATTCCGCCGTACTCGGTCCAAAGTATACGCTGCTGCGTGCTTCTGTCCCATTTGCTTACACGGTTATATACCCATGTTCCGAGATTCTTTGCTACCTCAAGAGCCGTAGCATTATCCGTATAACGGTATACGTCTATAAGGCCTGTAAGAACCTTATGCATATTGTACCATGGAACCCAGGTGTCTCCGGAGCCTTTTCCTTCAACGATGTCAAACTGCTTCTCAACATCATTCTTATCCTGAATCTTTGCACCGAATATGAAGCCTGTGCCAAGAGCGTCCTGACATACCTTAAGTTCGTCGATCATATAAGTTAATATGTCCGAAAGAGTAGGGTCGCCGGTAACCTTTACAGCCTGAGCGGCAGCAGTAAGATAGTGCCCCACACAATGTCCGCCTATATAGCTGTCCTCCCAGCCCTGATAAGGCTTCTTTCCCTGAGTGTCAAGCCCTGCGGTTTCCCTGAATCTTGACAGCAGCCTGTCAGCGTCAAACTGGCACAGAAAATCAATATCCGATTCCTGTGCAGCAAGATAGTAACCGTCTGTTATGCTGACCTCATCAAGAGCGAATGACTGAAGGTCGTAAGGAGCGCTTTCGGCTTTAACCTTTTTTTCCGTGCCGATGACGGGTGAAAGCGTAAGAGCCATGGCTGCGGCAAGATTTGCCGCAATTAACTTTTTCATAAATCTTTTTCCTTTCATATATTCATACCTCCTCATATTTATATATTCATGTTACCTCGTCGTAACAGGAAAATATACACAGTAATTCTCATAGCCGACCTGATTGAGCGGGATGAAATGTATCCCTCTTTCCTGGTCCGTTACCCTGAACTGGGATTTCCATGATCCCCATTCACGTTCATTCTCGTTCACAAGTATATCTTCTATGCGTTTGCCCGCAGGCACGATAAGTGTACGCTCTTCGTCCACAAGTCCTGCAAGTACCTCGCATCCGTACATGAAGGCAATCATATCAGGAGCATCAGGCAGAGGACATACGCTTATACCCTTTTTAAGATATATGCTTATGACGTCTCCGTCGTTAAATTCTCTGTCTATCACTACATATGTGCTACCTTTTTCTGCTACGGCTATGGTCTCTGTATTAAGTGTTACTCTGGCGGTCTCTTTTATCCACCACGGAATTCTTATATGAAGCTTCATGTTTACAGGGGCGTCGGTACATATCTGAAGATACGCCATATGTGTGTCAGGATTGTGCTCGTACTCCGCCGCAGTTCTGTTAATCGTGTGTCTTCCGCTGCTTGTGCTGCCAAAATGGAAGCTTCCTGTGAGCGGGTCGCGTCTCTGTATAATAGTAACATCAGTACCGTTCATATTTATATGCGCATCAGAGTCGATATACTGGTTGATGTATATATCAGAATCCTCCTGATAGTAGATATATCTGTTGAATGCCGCATTTGCCTGTACCATACTTCCGTGGCAGCAGAAGAAATCATTCGTCTTGCTGCCCCAGCCCTTGTGGGAGCCTGCCCGCATCGGAAGAAAATATGCGATAAGTCCGTCGGTAGGAGTGGTACTTGTATAGCCGTTCGTATATTCCCCGTGCCAGTATGTCTGAGCCATTACTCCGTTATATATATTTCTTTCGATATAGTCGGCGAAGCGCGCCTCCTTAGTCCACCTGAACATATAGTCCGCAAGTCGTATCATATTGTATACGGTGCAATGTTCCTGAGTCTTTAAGCCCAGTCTGTGGGTTAAGGACATCTTAGGCCCCCATATCTCTCCGTCCGTCTGACCTCCGGTCGCATATGAACCACGCTCGGTCACGGCCTGATTCCAGTAGGCTGTGGTGATGTTCTTATATCTGATATCGCCGGTTGCCTCATATGCCTCCGCAGCGCCTATGACCTCAGGAATGGTTGTGTTGGCGTGCATATTGGTAAGAGGATCGCCGCCGGACAGAAGCGGCTCAAAAAGCCTTGTACGATAATACTTATCCATAAGGGTCAGATATTTGTCCTTGCCGGTAATTTCGTACAGAAGAACCCATATCTCAAGCATTCCGCCCGTTTCAAAATCCAGAATGTTATCCATCTGCTCCCTGTCAAAATCCGCAGTCCATTCGTAGAACCAGTCGGCAAAATTATCTGCAACGGTAAGTGCGGTCTCGTTGCCGGCGTAACGGTACATATCTATGAGTCCCATAAATGTCTTATGAACCGTGTAATGTGGAGCCCATATGCCCTTGCCGTCCGCTATCCGGTACAGATATTTCTCGGGAATCGACGCCGCCCAGCTTCCACCGTTAGCCTTTTGGCATGCATACAGTCTTTCTACTATATTATCTGCCTTGGCCTTAAGCTCTGAATCTGATGTTTCATGGATGCGCATCGCTGCGGCCGAAAGCCAGTGTCCCAGGAAATGTCCTCTCAGCTGACAGGTAGGGGATTCCCATCCGCCATGTATATCCGGCGGTATATGCGCATCATGCGTAAGCGCCGCTTCAAGCTCGTAATTGTACATAAGATTGCGGCTTGTAAGCTCCATAAGATAACTTCGGTTGTCATCCTCACGGCGTTTGAATTCTCCGCTTATGAGAGTGACATTATGTCCGTTAAGTTCCAGTAGCCTGGTTGTACCCATCATAATACCTCCTTGTCAGTGGTTAAGAAGCCTTTTGGAAAAAGCATTGCGGTATGCGGTGGGCGAAAGCCCCGTGATGCTTTTGTAGCTTCTTGAAAAATTATGGCAGTCGCTGTATCCAAGCTTTGT
This sequence comes from uncultured Eubacteriales bacterium, assembly GCA_949292725.1. GTDB lineage: Bacteria > Bacillota > Clostridia > Lachnospirales > Lachnospiraceae > V9D3004. Next base: position 37,924 of record CASFAQ010000007.1, read on the forward strand.
CGCTATCTCCTCTATGGTAAGGTTGGTATCGGCAAGAAAGAAGCTTGCAGCGGAAGCCTTGCTTTCAAGTATAAATCTTTTTAGCGTAATTCCGTAATACTGACAGAACATCTGCGATATGTATTTGTCATTATAACCAAAATGTTTCGCTATCTGCCTCACTGTCAGTCTGGTATGTATGTTATGCTTCACATAATCCATTATATCCTCATGAACTTGTTTGCCCGCATGTCTGTCGGATGTGTCATATATGCCCCACTGAATATCGTCATGCACCTCGCATAATATCGCAGACGTCATATAGTTTAGCGTAAGCGGATTCAGACCGTTCCTTGAGGCGTCCTGAAGCTGTTTCATAAGAATGGTAGCTTTCTCGGGCTGCTTAAGCTGACCATATTCGGGAAGTGTAATCGTGTCCCTGTTATCGGATAACCTTTCATAATCAAAATGCATCCAGTAAAATGCACAGTCGGAGCTCTGATAACCCCTGCGCTTATTGAGCGGCGCGCTAACCGGTGGAAGGAGAAGCATCTCGCCTTCCTTTACATGGTACTGTTTTTTATTATATTCGAGATATAATACGCCCTTCGTTATTACAAAGAGTTCATAATCCTCAAGCGTGAGGGTTGCATGCTTCCAGTCATCTGACAGAGCCTCGAATTTACCTGTCATGTGAAATATAACGGGTTTGGATATCGGAATCGTATACAGTTTCACTATACGCACCTCCATTAATGACATTTTGACACTTTTTGTGCCAGATAGTCAATATTTTTTGATAAATATATAACATAATGACACTAATTCACTCCTTTTGCAACAAGGTTGACAATATTTTAACAGAGATGTAAACTGTTTCTATAAAACATCGGCGGCATGGATGTGCATGGACGCCTGCGGAGGTATAGAATGATTGCAAAAAGTATGGTTGATTATGTAAAAGGAAGCTCGGTTATAAGAGCTATGTTTGAAGAGGGTAAAAGGCTTGCAGATAAGTACGGAGTGGAAAATGTATACGATTTCAGTCTCGGCAATCCAAGTGTGGAGCCGCCGGCTGAGGTTAAAGATTCTATTATAGATATATTGCAGAACGAGGAAGGTACATATGTGCACGGATATATGTCCAATGCAGGGTACGAGGATGTAAGGGATATTATCGCGAAGTCTCTTAACAGAAAGCATGGTACGTCATTTGGCAGTGATAATATTCTCATGACGGTTGGCGCTGCGGGAGGACTTAACGTTATCCTTAAGACGCTGCTTGATCCGGGTGATGAGGTCATTACATTTTCACCGTATTTTGGAGAATATAAGAATTACGTGGCCAATTATGGCGGAGTGTTGGTTGAGGTTCCTCCGACGGAGGATTTTATGCCGGAGGCGGAAAGCTTTGCGGCAGCATTTACCGAAAAAACAAAAGCTGTTATTATCAATAATCCCAATAATCCTACGGGAATTGTATATCCTGAGGAAACTATCGTTCAGATTGCGGAGGTTCTGTATAAGAAGGAGAAGGAGTACGGAAAGGCAATATATCTTATTGCAGACGAGCCGTACAGGGAGCTTGTATATGACGGAGCGGAAGTATGCTATCTGACCAGATATTACAAGGATACGATAGTGGGATATTCATATAGTAAGTCTCTCTCACTTCCGGGTGAAAGAATAGGCTATCTGGTTATACCTGATGAGGTGAATGACTTTGAAAATGTGGTATCGGCAGCAACCGTTGCAAACAGGATACTTGGTTTTGTTAACGCACCTTCGCTGATGCAGAGAGCCGTTGCAAAATGCGTGGATGCGGAGGTTTCGGTAGAAACATATAATCGAAACAGAGAGCTTTTGTACGGAAGCCTGATTGAAATGGGATACGAATGCATCAAGCCGCAGGGAGCGTTCTATCTTTTTGTAAAGGCTCCGGATGAAGACGATAAGGCGTTTTGCGCCAAGGCAAAAGAGTTCAATATTCTTCTGGTACCCGGCTCAACCTTTGCGGGACCGGGGTATGTACGTATAGCATATTGTGTGGATTATGATATGATAAAGCGTTCGCTTCCGGCATTTGAGAAGCTCATGGGATGCTATAGGCAGTAAGAATATACTATAATATATACCGACCTGACGGAGAAAGGATGCATACATATGCCAGATTGGAGAAAGAATCTAAGAGATGTAGTGCCGTATGTACCGGGAGAACAGCCAAAGAGTGATAATGTAATCAAACTTAATACCAATGAGAATCCGTATCCCCCGGCGGCAGGTGTGCGGGAATGCATGAGGAATATGGATATATCTGCACTAAGGCTGTATCCTGATCCTGAGGCAGGGATTCTTACAGATGCGATAGCACAGTATTATAGCGTGGATAAGGATATGGTGTTCGTGGGAGTTGGCTCTGACGATGTACTTGCGATGTCATTTCTTACATTTTTTAATTCCGAAAAGCCGGTGCTCTTTCCGGATATTACATATTCTTTCTATGATGTGTGGGCAGAGCTGTATGATATTCCGTATGAAAGACCGGTGCTTAGAGAGGATTTTACAATAGATGCGGATGATTATATCAGGGAGTGCGGAGGAATCGTTATCGCCAATCCAAATGCCCCTACTTCACTTTGCATGCCGGTATGTGATATAGAAAGGATAGTCGCTGCAAATCCCGGCGTTGTAGTCATAATCGATGAAGCGTATGTTGACTTTGGGGGAGAAAGCGCACTTGTACTTACGGATAAGTACGATAATATTCTCGTGGTACGTACATTCTCAAAGTCGCGCTCGCTTGCAGGGTTGAGGATAGGATTTGCCATAGGCAATCCGGAACTGATACGCGCGCTTAACTCCGTCAAGCTTTCGTATAATTCGTATACGATGAATCTTCCTTCTATAGTCATGGGGGCAGAAGCACTTAAGGATGACGAATATTTCAGAAAAACCATTGATCGTATCATCGCAACGCGTGAGAGTGCGGTTGCGAGACTTTGCGACCTGGGTTTCTGTGTTCCTGACTCGAAAGCCAATTTTGTATTTGCAAGGCATGAGAGCGTACCTGCAGCATATATATTTGATAATCTTAGGAAAGAGAATATATACGTAAGATATTTTCCGAAGCCGCGCATAGATAATTATCTTAGGATAACCATTGGAACGGATAATGAGATGGACGTATTATTTGAAGCTTTGGGGAGAGTCGTAAATTCTTACAAAAAAAATAAAAAAAGTGTTGACATATAGATTGCTATATTGTAGAATATGTCTTGCGTCACGGAAAAGGTCAGTTAAACTGGCTCACCGGTAACCGGGGTGTGGCTCAGTTTGGCTAGAGCGCCTGATTTGGGATCAGGAGGCCGCAGGTTCGAGTCCTGTCACCCCGATTGATAAGAACATAATATAGTATAGACAGCATGGCTGTCGACCGCATGCGGGTGTAGTTCAATGGTAGAACACTAGCCTTCCAAGCTAGGTACGTGGGTTCGATTCCCATCACCCGCTTTTTTCTATGAGTTCAATCAGAAAATCTATAATTATTAATAATCGATTTATTTTCTGTACAGTCCTACTTTATTTTTTGCAATGCGGTTTAGATAAAATGCAATGGGTTTATAATACCAATTAAGGTATCATATATTTATTAGTGCAATATTTTTCGTGATATTTGAAAGATGCATTGCACAACGTGTATAAAATCATATATAGGAGGAAAAAACATGCGAACATTGAAAAAATGTGCGGCAATCGTTCTTGCTGCAGCTATGGTTATAACAGCTGCTCCAGCAGGTTCAGCCGATGCAGCAAAGAAGCCTAAGCTTAAGAAGAAGGCTTCGGTAACAGTTGGAAAGACTGTTAAGATCAAGGTAAAGAACGCTAAGAAGAGTTCAAAGTTTACCTGGAAGACAAGCAACAAGAAAGTTGCTAAGATTACCAAGGGTTGCAAAGGGCAAGAAAGCTTCTGCAACAGTTAAGGGTATCAAGGAAGGTAAAGCTAAGATTACTGCTACATATAAGAAGGGCGGTAAGAAGATTAAACTTGAGTGTAAGGTAACTGTAAAAGCTGATACACCGTCGCCAGTGACATCTCAGCCTACTCAGGCAGTGCAGACATCTGCCGCTCCTACCGGATCAGTTGTTGCACCTACGGCAGCGCCTACACAGCCTGCAGGACCTACTAAGGTGCCTACGGCAAGACCTACACGTACACCAACCCCTGTACCTACAGCTTCACCTACTCCACTTCCTGTAGGAGATTATGAGTTTGATACGGTATCTAACGGAGTTGCTATTGATGTATCTTCATTCGTATCAGGCGGAGGAACCGGCGGATACAACAGTGAGACAGGATGTATCGAGATTAACGATACACAGTCCGGTGATAACAGTATGGGTTCATGGTCACTAGAAGGTCTTCCAACCATTAACACCGGTGATGAAGTAACATTCAGAGTTCAGGGTTACAACTATGGTAACAGTGGATTCAGATTCTGGATTGGAAGCCCTACAAGCGGCGGATGTACTCCTGTAATGCTCGTTGACGAGGTTGCAGAGGGTTCAGAAATCCTTTCTGAATACGGTTATCCATGCGTGCTTGACGAAGCCGGAAATGTTCTTGAGAATCAGGTGGGTGAAAGCCTTCAGGGTATGAATGCTAATAATCAGCTTGCTATTAATGCGGATCCTGAGACCAAGGCATTCGATATAGTATTTACATTAAAGGCCGGAACAAGTCAGGATGACGTGGCAGGAGTATATTCTAACCTTACGCTTAAGTACATCATGAGCGGTGGTACATCAGGATATATTAATGGTCTTGTAATTAAGAACATTTACCTTATCGATGAGGAGCTTACAAATTCGACACCTGCACCAGTGACTACTCCTGATCCGGACATTGCCGGTATAGATATCTCCGGCACTATGCCGTTATATGGAAGTGGATCTGTTGCAGTTAATAATGATGGTTCTGTAACAGGATCGGGAGTTGACGGACTTCTTATTCCTCTTGGAACAACAGTTGCAGAGGGTGAGTCCGTAGATATTACAGTATACGGAAGTGCATCAGCCGGAGCGCGTATATGGCTTTCAGACGGTGCGGCTAAGAGATGGTCCGACATACAGAATCCTATGAACTTTGAAGAGACATATACACTTACTGCAACTAATGCTGAGAGTGGAGAAGGACCTGTTGATTACTTCCAGATTAAGGGCTCTTCTTATGGTGTAAAATTCGATACTATAACAGTTACCAAGGTTGTAGTTGTTAAAGATGGTCAGAACGTAGCAGGGGATGCTCCGCAGGCAACAGATGCTCCGCAGGCAACTGATGAGCCGCAGGCAACAGATGCTCCACAGGCAACAGATGCCCCACAGGCAACAGATGAGCCGCAGGCAACAGATGCTCCACAGGCAACAGATGCCCCACAGGCAACAGATGCTCCGCAGGCAACAGATGCTCCACAGGCAACAGATGCTCCACAGGCAACATCAGCTCCTGTTGAAGAAGATATATCTGTAGCAATGACAGATGCAAATAAGGCATCGGGTGCAACTGATGCAGTGACTGAAGTTAATGAAGATGGCTCCATGACTGTTACCCTTGAAAAGAAATGGGGTGGAATGTCTATAGCATTCTATCTGAATGATACTCAGACACCGGTAGATCTTACACAGTGTGATAGCATTATCCTGAATGTAACTGTTGCAGAGGGCGCAAGCGCTACATATTCGGTAGGTCATATAGCTGATTTTGGTGACGATTATTGGGCAGCCAATGGTAATAAGAAAGCATTTACATATGGTATGGAATTTGCTGAGGGAACAAATGATTATGTATTTACCAGTGCTCAGATTGCCGGTGTTACAGATGCTGATCGTGCACTTGCGCTATATATTCAGGCATCAAGTGGTAATGAGGGAGAATTTTCTACATTCACGATTAATTCCATAACAGTAAAAGCTAAGGAATAGACTTTGTAGATCACGCTACGAGGTATAAGTAACCAAATCTAATATGGACTGTGTACTGGTGAATTTCAGTACACAGTCTTTATTTTTGTCTTTACATTTGCGGCTGTTCGATATAGTATATAAAAGGGTATGTCTGAATAGTATTTAGGTGTGTCTGATTATTAGCTTTATAAGGCGGAAAGAGAAGGATAGAGGATTTTGTTTAGTTATATTTCGGGCGGAATGATTCCGTTAGTCGCATTTATTGGAATAATGTTTGCGTTTGTGGCAACATGTTTTTGTATAGGAAAGTTCGGACAGTTCCTGCCGAAGGATGCGGGCAGGGATTATGCAGTTGAGGGTAAGCTCTCGGCAGGCAAGCCGAGGGGAGCGGGCTTCATATTTATGATAGTGTTTTTGGTGAGCGCCCTTCTGTTTTCCGAACTTAGTATGGAGGTTGTCATATATCTCATCCTGTTGTTTGCCGCTATGATGACAGGCTTCCTTGATGATGCGTCAAAAGCGCCGTGGGGAGAATATAAAAAAGGACTGCTTGATTTTCTGATTGCGATTGTTGTGGCGGTAACATACCTGAGATATAATACCAATGCCATACGGATAGCCGTCCTTGATATGACGGTTGAGATTCCCGTTATATTGTTTGGAATATTGATCATAATACTTGTATGGACGTCAATTAATGTAACCAACTGTTCCGACGGAGTGGATGGCCTTTCGGGAACGCTTACGATAATAACGATAATAACGATATTTGTGTTCAACAGGATTCTTGGCGGGGCAGGAGAAACCGGTTATATGATACTCCTGTTTTCGGTGTGCATACTTGGATATCTGTGGTATAATGCGACGCCAAGCAAGCTCCTTATGGGAGATGCGGGTTCAAGGGCAATGGGGCTGTTCATAGCGATAGTGGTCCTTAAGATGGGAAGTCCCCTGCTGTATATACCGGCGGCAATCGTACTGATACTTGACGGAGGTCTTGGTCTTATCAAGGTTTCGCTGCTTAGATTCCTCAAAATCCATATACTGAAGAACACAAGAACACCTCTGCATGACCATGTCAGAAAGGTGAGGGGCTGGTCTAATACCCAGACTGTGTTCAGATTTGCAATAATACAGATAATAATATCCATAGGAATGGTATATTTTATACTTATGAAGCATTAAAAGACAATTATCATGATGACCGGCTGGAAGGTGTAATGGACAGAAAAAAGAAGATAACATGGGTTGCAATATGTATAGTGCTGACCCTGATAACCGTATATTTTATAATAAAAGGAAGCGACAGTTTTACATTTGGGGGCTTTATATCGTATATAAAGAAAGCCAATCCCGGGTGGATAGCTGCTGCTTTTGTATGCATGAATGTGTATATTTTATTGGAGGCATTTAGCATTCGCTATCTTGCTGCATTTTTTGGATATAAGAAAAAAATAAGGCGGGGAATCGTATACTCTGCCGCCAATCTGTATTTTTCAGCTATAACGCCGTCAGCAACGGGCGGACAGCCTGCATCTGCAGTTCTTATGGTAAAGGACGGCATTGCCGCATCTGTTACGATGCTTGCACTTCTTATCAATATCACAATATATACCGTATCAATTGTTATACTGGGAGCTATATGCATTGTTTTAAGGCCGGAGATTATACTTGGCATGGAAAGTCTCTCGAAGTTTTTGGTGGTTCTTGGATTCACCGTTCAGGCAGGCTGTATAATGGTATTTCTGATTCTTGTATACAGGGAAAAGATTCTGCTCAATATAGCAGGCTTTGTGCTTAAAATATTGCATAAGTTTCATATCGTTAAGGATATGGATGAGAAGAAGGGCAGGCTTATAAAATTGTCGGAGGAATATAAAGGATGCGTGCGGGAGGTGAGGAGCCGAAAGGATGTAATTGTAAATGTGTTTGTGCTTAATATGTGCCAGAGAATTGCCCAGATAGGCGTTGCCCTGTGTGTGTACATCGGCATGGGAGGAGATGCAGGAAAATGGCTTGATGTGTTTGCCACACAGGGACTTGTAATCCTCGGGGCCAACGCAGTTCCCATACCGGGAGGAATAGGGGTTTCGGATTATCTTTTCCTAGATGGTTTCTCGAGGCTTATAGGGGATAATCTTGTAAGTATTGAGCTTTTGAGCAGGGGAATATCGTTCTATGTATGTATATTGATATGTGGGGGAATACTCCTTGTGGATAACGCCCTTTTCATATATAAAAGTAATAAAAGCGGAGGGGATGGCGATGAATAATATTATCGAGCTTAAAGGTATAGGTAAAAGCTTTGACGGCAGCGAATATATAGTAAGGGACTTTAATCTTACTATAAAACCAGGAGAATTTGTGACCCTGCTTGGTCCGTCCGGATGCGGAAAAACGACAACTCTTCGGATGATTGCCGGTTTCGAAACACCGACGGAGGGAAGTATTTTTCTGGATGGTAAGGATATAAGCAGGATTCCACCGTATATGCGTCCGGTAAATACGGTTTTTCAAAGATATGCACTTTTTTCGCATCTGAATGTGTATGATAATATTGCATTTGGTCTTAAACTTAAAAAAATGCCTAAGAGGGATATAACGGAGAAGGTCCGCCGCGTACTGGAAGTGGTTGATATGGAGGGCTTTGAAAAAAGGCGTATAAGCACTCTGTCCGGCGGACAGCAGCAGAGGATTGCGATAGCGAGGGCTATTGTAAATGAACCGGAGATACTGCTTCTTGACGAACCACTTGGCGCGCTTGACCTTAAGATGCGTAAGGAGATGCAGCTTGAATTAAAGTCGATGCATGAAAGGCTTGGCATAACATTTATATATGTTACGCATGATCAGGAGGAAGCGCTTACCATGTCGGATAAGGTTGTTGTAATGGCCAATGGTCTTATACAGCAGACGGGTACGCCGGAAGAGATATATAATGAACCAAATAATGCGTTTGTCGCTGACTTTATAGGGAAGAGTAATATATTTAACGGGGAAATGACGGGATACAAGGAGGTAAGCTTCTGCGGAGCAAGTTTTGAAGAGCTTGACGATATACCCCTTCACACAGAGGTTGACGTGGTTGTAAGACCTGAGGATGTTATCCTGGTACCGTATGATGAGGGAGCCATAAAGGGCGAGGTCACGGCGGTTACATTTAAGGGGATACATTATGAGATTACCATAGAATCGGGAAAGAATGAGATAGTTGTGCAGAGGACCAAATCCGCATCCGTGGGTGATAAGGTGGGTATCATCATCGAGCCCGACGGAATCCACTGTATGGAAAGAGAGATCAGCGTTAACTGCTTTGACGGTGTTATCACGCGTAAGAACAGAGTTGCATTTGCGGATGGAGAGTTTGAATGTGAGTGCGCAGAGGAAGGTAAAAATGTCAAGGTCTATATACGCTTTAATGACATCAGGATGAGTGATGATGAAGATGCGGGAGGCGTGTGTGGCAACATAAACTCCCTTATATACAAGGGCGACCATTACAATTATACCATCAAAACCAAAAATGGATATGAGTACATACTCAACGACGAATATCTGTGGAATGAGAACGATTATGTAAGCCTTATCATACCAAAGGAAGCAATCAGAATTGAGCTTTTGCAGGAGGAGGCGTGATATGAGGACTTATTTTCAGAGAAGATATCTGGGCATACCATATGTGCTGTTTATGGCATTCTTCGTAATTGCGCCGGTTATCGTAATACTGTACTATGCTTTCACCAACGGTGAAGGGCAGTTTACGATTATGAATCTTGTGGGATTCTTTACATCCGGCAATACCATAGGAACGCTTCTGTACAGCATGTGGATTGCATTTATCGTAACGGCGCTCTGCCTTCTTATAGCGTATCCGGCCGCATGTGTGCTTACCCTGAGTCACATAAAGAGGAAGAATGCCATTCTTCTTTTGCTTATAACGCCTATGTGGATTAATTTTACGCTCAGGATAACTGCGTTAAAAGAGGTGCTTACGCTTATAGAAGGCAATATGGCATTATATCCGTTTATCAATACGGTCATAGGCATGACGTATGATTTTCTGCCGTTTATGATACTGCCGCTATATAATACCATTTCGAAGATAGATGCGGACCTTCCTGAGGTTGCAAAAGACCTTGGCGCTACGGACAGGCAGGTTTTGAGCAAAATAATCCTACCGCTTTCCATGCCCGGCATAATAAGCGGCGTCACAATGGTCTTTCTTCCGGCGATGACCAATTACGTAATCCTTGATATGCTTTATAACAGCACATATATCATGGGAAGTCTTATAGGGAGTTATTTTGCTGCTTATGACTGGCATAACGGCTCGATGATATCAATCGTGCTTTTGATAATAATATTTGTCATAACACTGATAACTGACAGATTCAGTGCGGATGATGAAGACAGAAAGGGGAGAAATCTGCTATGAAACGTCTGATGTCAAAAACCTGGCTCGTTATCGTGCTCATATTCATGTACCTTCCCATTCTGATGCTTGCCGTATACAGTTTTACTGATGCGGATAATATGGGAGTAATAGGAGAGTTTAGTCTGGATAATTATAAGAGACTTTTTGTTACGCCTGAGCTTAGGAATATGATTATGGGAACATTTCTGCTTGCTTTCGGTTCAGCCGTGATAGCAACGATTATCGGTACATGCGGAGCAGTCGGGGCATTCTATTCTAAGAAGCATACAAGGGGGGCGCTAAATACCATTAATCAGATTCCGGTGGTCAATGCCGATGTTGTGACCGGATTTTCGATATGCATATTCCTTATAGTGGTATTGCAGATGAGTAAGGATACATTTGTTCCGCTGATATGCGGTCATGCGGTGCTTTCGGTGCCATTTGTGTATCTGTCGGTGATTCCTAAGCTTAAGCAGATGGATAACAGTGTATATGAGGCTGCGCTTGATATGGGTGCGCGTCCGCATACGGCGCTGTTTAAGGTGGTGCTTCCGCAGATCAGACAGGGAATTGTATCGGGATTTGTGATGGCAGTAACGCTTTCCCTTGATGATTACTTTATCGCAACCTATATGAAGCCTGCCACATTTGACACCATAAGCACATATGTAGTAAATGCGACAAAGGGAGCGCAGACGGAGATTAAGACGGCTCTCTGGGCGTTATCCACGGTTATATTTGTGCTTGTAGTGCTTGCGGTATCGGTTATGAATCTCAATGTGAGAAAAAATACGGCTAAGGAGGTTAATGATGCGTAGAATATTATTGTGTATTTCATGTCTTGTATTTTTTCTGCTGTGCGGATGCGCCTCCGCGGATAACGATGAGGTAGTGCTTCGTGTATGCAACTGGGAAGAATATATCGATCTTGGGGACTGGGATGAGGATGAAGCGATTGAACTTGATGATGATAATGTGATTATCGGAACAGACCCCATGTACGAAGAGTTCTGTGACTGGTATTATGAACAAAACGGGGTCAGGGTCAGGGTCGAGTATTCATGCTTTGGAACCAATGAGGATATATATAACCAGCTCACCATCGGAGATACATTTGACCTTATATGCCCCTCTGATTACATGATAATGAAGCTTATGAAGGAGGGTGCGCTGGAGCCTTATTCTGATGAATTCTTTGATAGTGAAAATGAGCTTAATTATTATATTAAAGGGGTATCTCCGTATATCAGGCGGATATTCGATGAGAATCAGATAAATGGCGAGTCGTGGAGCAAATATTCGGCGGGTTATATGTGGGGAACTACGGGAATCGTATATAATCCGCAGGAGGTCTCTGCTGAGGATGCGTCGCACTGGAACATCCTTCTTGATGAGGATTATCGCAGAAAAGTGACCATAAAGGATAATGTCAGGGATTCATATTTTGCGGCAATGGCGATACTTAAGGAGGATATTCTTCTTGAGGATGATTTTGTCCTGTCGGATGAATATGAAACAAGGCTTGCAGAGGAAATGAATGATACAAGCGACGAGGCTATAGACAGCGTGTGCGCCATCCTTAAGGACATTAAGGGTAATGCATATTCATTTGAAACTGACAGCGCCAAGGCGGATATGGCCGCAGGCAAGGTGGACGTAAGTTATCAGTGGTCGGGAGATGCGGTATATACGATGGAGGTTGCAGGCGAAGAAGGTGTGGAGCTTAGTTATATCGTTCCGGAGGAATGCGGTAATCTGTGGTTTGACGGCTGGGTTATGCTAAAGAAGGGCATAGAAGAGGACGCGCGTAAAAAGGCGGCTGCAGAAGCATTTGTCAATTATCTCTCAAGACCCGATAATGCCGTGCGGAATATGTATTATATAGGTTATACATCCGTAATATCCGGAGGAGAGGATTCTACGATGTTTGATTATGCCGACTGGTATTATGGCAGTGAGGATGAGGAGGATACCGTCGACTATGATATAACATATTTCTTTAGCGATACGGCAGAGCCCGGCACATATGTTATAACCTCTTATGAGGGCTGTGAAACAGGCGGTCTCGGGGCACAGTATCCGACGCTTGATACCATCAGAAGATGTGCGGTAATGCAGGACTTTTCGGGCGATTCCTATGAAAAGATAAACCGAATGTGGATTGACGTAAGATGTTTTAATATACTGGAATATCTTAAAAATATATTGGTTACTATTCACAGCCAACCCCATGCGCAGTCGTCGCGCTTGCGCGCTTCAGTTCCGCCCCTTGCGGGGCTAAGACTGCTTATGTGGGTGGGGTGACTGCTGTTAAGCCGCCGTCAAAATGGTGCATATTGACAAATGAATCTGTTTATACTATGCTAAATCTGATCGTATATTTAAAGGAGGATAAAATTAATGGAAACGCAAAGCATATACAGGACTAAGCTGCTTAACGAGGTTTCTGAGAATGATATAGGAAGTACGATAAGGATTGCGGGATGGGTTGAGAATATACGTGACCATGGAGGAGTTTCGTTTATCGATCTTAGAGATATGTATGGTGTTATGCAGGTTGTTATGAGAGACACGTCGCTACTTTCGGGGATAAGTAAGGAGGATTGTGTATCCATCGAGGGACTTATATGTGAGAGGGATGAGGAAACTTATAATCCTAAGATTCCTACAGGCACGATCGAGCTTGAAGCGCATGTTGTGGATATACTCGGAAAAGTGCGTACTATGCTTCCGTTTGATATTGTATCCTCTAAGGAGATAAGAGAAGATCTCAGGTTAAAATACCGTTATCTTGACCTTAGAAATAAGAAGGTCAGGGATAATATGATATTTCGTTCGCAGGTGATAAGTTTTCTCCGTACGAAGATGACGGAGATGGGATTTTTGGAGATACAGACGCCTATTCTGTGTGCATCATCGCCGGAGGGAGCAAGGGATTATATCGTACCTTCAAGAAAGTATAAGGGCAAATTCTATGCGCTCCCACAGGCTCCGCAGCAGTACAAGCAGCTGCTTATGGTGTCGGGATTTGATAAGTATTTCCAGATTGCGCCGTGCTTCAGGGATGAGGATGCAAGGGCGGACAGGTCGCCGGGCGAGTTTTATCAGCTTGATTTTGAGATGAGTTTTGCGACTGAGGCGGATGTATTTAAGGTTGGAGAAGAAGTTCTTACGGCTACGTTTGAAAAATTTGCTCCGGAAGGATTTAGCGTTACAAAGGCGCCGTATCCGGTTATAAGCTATAAGGAGGCCATGCTTACCTATGGTACCGATAAGCCGGATCTTAGGAATCCGCTTACCATAATAGACGTTACGGATTTCTTCCAGAGATGTACGTTTAAGCCTTTCCACAATAAGACAGTAAGGGCTATCAATGTACATGCCAAACTTTCAAAGGGGCAGCATGAGAAGATGCTTAAGTTTGCCCAGTCTATCGGAATGGGAGGACTTGGATACCTTGAGGTTCTTTCCGATATGAGTTATAAGGGACCTATAGATAAATTCATTCCGGAGGATATGAAGAAGGAGCTTGCGGATTATGCGGGTCTTTCTGAGGGCGATACCATTTTCTTTATAGCCGATAAGGAAAAACTTGCCAGCCTTTATGCGGGACAGATTAGGACAGAGCTTGGAGATAGGCTTGATCTTATTGAAAAGAACGCGTACAGGTTCTGCTATATTAATGATTTTCCGATGTTTGAATATAATGAAGAAGAAAAGAAAATCGGATTCACGCACAATCCTTTTTCGATGCCTCAGGGAGGGCTTGATGCACTCAATGATAAGGATCCCCTTGACATCAACGCGTATCAGTACGATATTGTATGTAACGGTATAGAGCTGTCATCGGGAGCTGTGCGTAATCACGACATGGACATAATGATAAAGGCATTTGAGATTGCGGGATATGATGAGTCGGTTCTTAAAGAAAAGTTCGGAGCATTATATAATGCATTTCAGTTTGGAGCTCCGCCACATGCCGGTATGGCTCCCGGAATTGACCGTATGATAATGCTTTTAAGGAATGAAGAGAACATAAGGGAGGTTATACCGTTCCCTATGAATGCTACTGCACAGGATCTTATGTGTGGTGCGCCGTCGGAGGTGACGGAGAAGCAGCTCAGAGAGGTTCATATCAAGATAAGGCAGTAGATGCTTATGTATGAAAGGAGAGATATTATGGAGATAATCGAATTAACCGATAAGAATTTTGATGAAAAAGTAATAGGCTCGGATGTTCCGGTACTGGTTGATTTCTGGGCATCATGGTGTGGACCATGTAAGATGCTTTCACCTGTAATCGATGAGATTGCAGCAGAGAGGGACGACATAGTTGTCGGTAAGGTCAATGTGGATGAGCAGATGGAGCTTGCCATAAGATATGGCGTGTCCGGTGTGCCTACGGTTGCGTTGTTCAAGAATGGAGATATCGTTGGAAGAACAGTTGGATACCAGTCTAAGTCAGACCTCTTATCAGAATTTAACTTATAGAAAATTATAAAGGCTGCATGGTAATATGTGCAGCCTTTTTGAATGGAGAATCATTATGGAACTTTTGGATGTACGAGCAGATATAGACAGAACGGATACTGCCATGAAGGAGCTTTTTATAAGACGCATGGAGCTTGCTGCAAAGGTGGCTGATATTAAAGCGGCCGGTAATGATAATGTGTATAAGCCAGAGCGCGAAAAAGATATGATAGAAAGGCTGTCGGCCGGCATTGCAAAAGATATAAGGGATGAGTACATTTCATTTATTGAGACGCTGGTCAGACTGTCAAGAAAGTACCAGTACGGCATTATATATGGCAATAAGGATGATAATGCTGTATCGGGAAGGGTGCTGTGCATAAGAACCACTGCGAACGACATGATAAATATATGCCGTATAGCAGGAGACTATGATGCTAAGGTATCGGATGTAGATTCTAATGACTCTGAGGAGATATTAATAAGAGTCAGTGTTAATGATGAGAATAAAGCCGCAAGTCTTATGATTCAGCTTCAGAATGAGACGCAGGCCGAAATTACGTATGAATAATATCGGAGGTATGTATGAGGATAGGATGTGGATATGATGTTCACAGGCTGGTTGAGGGAAGAAAACTGATTATCGGTGGGGTGGATATACCCAATCATAAAGGACTTCTTGGTCATTCGGATGCAGACGTTCTGGTGCACGCTATAATGGATGCACTTCTTGGTGCGGCCGGACTTGCTGACATAGGAGCTTTATTTCCTGATTCGGATGACAGGTATAAAGGTGCGTCAAGTATTGCGCTTCTTAAAGAAGTGGGCAATATGCTTTCTGAAAAAAAGTATGTGATCAGCAATATAGACTGCGTTATAATAGCGCAGAGACCAAAGCTCAGACCTTATATAGATATGATGAGGAATAATATCGCAAAAGCGCTTAACACAGATACTGACAATGTCAATGTGAAAGCAACCACCGAGGAAGGGCTTGGCTTTACCGGTCGCGAAGAGGGTATAGCCGCCCAGGCAGTATGTCTTATAGATAAAGCTCTCGGGCAGACTTGAACTGCTGACCTCCCGCTTACCAAGCGGACGCTCTACCGACTGAGCTACGAGAGCATATAGTGTATATCAGCCATTCTCAAGAAGTCGTGAAAGCTTGCTTCTGATACGGCTTCTGGCATTATCTATGGCTTTTGGAGTCTTACCCAGCTTATCTGCAATCTGTCTGTAATCCATACCGGTCAGGTAAAGATTGTACACAGACTTCTCAAATCCGCTAAGGCGTTTTCCAAGTTCGTATTCTATCATAGATACCTTCTCTTTGTCAATAACAAAATCCTCAGGATTCAGAGAAGAATTTGGAACCTCCATTATGTCTATAAGTGCATGAACGTCATCATCCGTATCGGATACTATCGGGGCGTCAAGGGACACGGAATCGTTGAGCGGACGATATTTTTTCCGGTTATACGAATTTATGGCATTGATAAGCTGGTTCTGTATCAGAAGACTTGCAAACGCAGTGAATGTATCCGAACGGGTATCGTCGTACTCGCGTATGGCTTTATACAGACCAATCATGCCCTCCTGTATCAGATCCTCCTTATCAGCGCCGATAAGATACAGGGAATGTGCCTGATTGAGCACAAGTCTTTTATGACGCCTAAGCAGTATATCAAGCGCAGCGTCAGCATCATCAGACTCTGATTTGATTATCGAAAGAAGGGAAGCGTCGTCCATCTGTGTATAATCCGAATAGCGCATATATGTCATCCTTTCGGGTGTCGCATCTGTCTTACTACTTCATATGCAAGGATACCTGCGGCAACAGAGGCATTAAGGGAGTCGATATCACCCATCATTGGGATGGCTGCTGTGTAGTCGCAGCTCTTTTTGACAAGTCTGCTTACGCCCTTTCCTTCGTTTCCGATGACCAGACCCAGGGGAGAGGTGAGATTAAGGTTATACATTATCTCTCCATCGGAGTCGGCGCATACGAACCACAGTCCCTTTTCCTTTAGTTCCTCAATAGTCTTGGTTATATTGGTGACTTTTGCTACCGGAGTATAATTTATCGCGCCTGCTGAAGCTCTGGCAACTGTTGCGGTAAGTCCGCAGGCTCCGTGTTTTGGAATGATAACTCCGTGTGCGCCGCACAGATTGGCCGTTCTTATGATTGCACCAAGATTATGGGGGTCCTCTATGCCGTCAAGGATGAAGATAAAAGGAGGTCGCCCTGAGGCTGCGGCCGCATCAAGTATATCCGAAACAGACGCATATCTGTATGCGGCAAGGTAGGCGATTACACCCTGATGTCTGCCGGTCTCGGACATGGAATCAAGGCGTTCCTTTTTGACAAAATTAATAAGCGTATCAGTTTTTTTTGCTTCGCGTAGAATGCTTTGTATCGGACCGTCATGACAGCCGTCAAGAATGAACAGGCGGTCTACGGTTTTTTTTGAGCGAAATGCCTCCAGAACCGGATTGCGGCCTTCGCATACGGACTCTTCGTATCTCATATATATCTCCTTTGAATATTAAAAGCGTACTTCGTAGTCAGGCAGAAGAGGCAGAATAAGCTCATATATTCTTCCCATATTGCCGTCAAGATAGAGCCAGCCGATTAAGGCTTCAAGCCCTGTGGCTGTACGGTAATCCGTTATGTCAGCGTTTCTGGCGGAGGTATACGATTTGGCGTTACGTCCGCGTTTGAATATATGTTCCTCCTCATCTGTAAGAACAGGAAGGATTTTTCTCATCATCTCTGCCTGTGTTGTAGCATTTACCAGTGAGGAAGCAGTGTGATGCAGTTTATTGACCGGAGCGTTGCCGTTTTCTATAACTCTTGTACGTACGATAAGGTCAAATACGGTATCGCCTATGAACGCAAGCGTCAGAGGTGATAATGACTTTGGGTCATGACGTCTGAACGAATATTCCCTGCATATAAGCTCGGGAAGAGAATCTATATTCTTTTCCATCTTACACCTTCTCTGGTATCCTCCAACACGATTCCCTGTTTTAAAAGTTCATCGCGGATTTCATCGGCTCGTGCAAATCTGCGCTCCTTACGCGCGATATTTCTCTCTTCGATAAGCTTTTCTATATCCTCGGATGGAAGAGTGTCATCATCATGAAATTCTATTCCAAGGATACTGCATAAAAGCGTTATGGTATCCTTTGCCTTATCTATAAGAGATAAAGGTTTATCCGAATCAAGATAGGAGTTGCAGTTTCGTACCATCTCAAATATTGCAGCAATTGCATCGGCTGTGTTAAAGTCATCATCCATTGCAGCTTCAAAATTATCCTTAAGGGAAGTAAGGGTGTTTGCAAATTCATTGTCGGACTCCGTATAATCCTTCTCTTTTGCGGATTTGGCAAGATGCGACAGATTAAATAACGCCGTCTGTATCCTGTCAAGCGAAGCAGCTGCCGATTCCATAAGCGCGTCGCTAAAATTAAGCGGACTTCTGTAATGTGCGCTCAGCATGAAGAATCTCAGTACCATAAGAGGGTAACGCTCTGCAATATCTTTTACGGTAAAGAAGTTGCCGGCTGATTTGGACATCTTATGATTATTGATATTAAGGAATGCATTATGCATCCAGTAACGGGAAAATGTAACGCCGTTATAAGCTTCACTCTGGGCTATTTCATTCTCATGGTGAGGGAATATAAGGTCCTCTCCACCCGCGTGTATGTCTATCTGGCTTCCAAGATACTTGTTGCTCATAACGGAGCATTCAATATGCCAGCCCGGACGGCCCTTGCCCCACGGTGATTCCCAGTAAGGTTCACCGGATTTCATAGGCTTCCACAGAACAAAGTCCATGGGATCTTCCTTGTCATCATCGACGGCGATACGTGCGCCCGCCCGAAGGTCGTCGATATTCTTGCCGGAAAGTTTTCCGTAGCCCTTAAAATTACGTGTACGGAAGAAAACGGTTCCGTCTTTTTCATAGGCATAACCCTTATCTATAAGAGTCTGTATCATCTCTATCATGCCGTCAATCTCTTCTGTCGCCTTTGGATGTGTGGTTGCCGGCATTACATTCATTCCGCTCATATCTTCAATTGCTGCCTTTGTGTAGCGTTCTGCAATAACGGAGGCGTCGACATTCTCTTCGTTTGCCCTGGCTATGATCTTATCGTCCACATCAGTAAAGTTAGACACGAAATTAACCTTATAACCCTTATATTCAAAGTATCTTCTTACTGTATCAAATACGATCATCGGACGTGCGTTACCGATGTGAATATAGTTATATACAGTCGGACCGCATACGTACATGCGGACTTTGCCGTCCTCAACGGGTACAAATTCCTCTTTACGGTTGTTAAGAGTATTAAATATCTTCATTATTATCCTCCTTCATATATCCTATCTGTCAAATAATGCAAACAGACTTCTTAGTCTTATTCTTACGGCGCCGGTATTGGTAACTTCATCAATCTTAATTTGTGTGTATATCTTATCTCCGGATTCAATTATTGAACGGGTCTCATCAGAGGTTACCGCATCCACACCGCATCCGAATGACACAAGCTGTACAAGATTGATATTAATATCCCTGCGCTCTGATACATATTTTGCGGCCGCATAGAGCCTTGCATGATATGTCCACTGGTTAAGTACGTTTGTGCTGAATCTGCTTTCCTTATTGCTTATGCTGTCCTCGGTAAGAACTACGGCTCCAAGATTACATATAATCTCGTTGATTCCGTGATTTACCTCAGGGTCGATATGATAAGGCCGCCCTGCAAGTACTATAACAGGCATATCTTTATCGAATGCAAGTTTAAGATACTCGTCGGCCTTGTTTCGCAGCATATTCATATGATTCTCGTACTCGGCGTACGCACGGTCTGATGCATGAAGTATCTGTTTGTGTGTAAATTTAAAGCCATGGTCTGAAAGAATCTTTCTAAAGTGCTTCGGAAAATCTTTCCTTCTGTGTATGCCGACAAAATCTTTTATGAATATCGTATCCTTAAGAGACTTAACGTTGGCATTAATAACGATAGGATAATATGCAACTACCGGGCAGTTGTAATTATTATCGCCAAGACCCTCGTCAAAATTATAGCTCATGCAAGGATAGAATATGGCGTCGCAGCCTGATTTGATAAGCGCATCTATATGTCCGTGTGCAAGCTTGGCCGGAAAACATATCGTATCGGAAGGGATGGTCTGTTGTCCGGCTATATAGAGCTTACGTGTGGACTTAGGAGATACGATAACATTAAATCCAAGTTCTGTAAATATCGTATGCCAGAAAGGCAAAAGCTCATACATATTGAGGCACATAGGTATGCCTATCGTTGGCTTGCCTGCGTCTGTATCATTGCCTCTGTATTTGTCAAGAAGTTCGTTCTTATAATCAAAAAGGTCGTAATGCTCTTTTTTTGTCTGTATATTGAGGGGCTTATCGCACCTGTTTCCCGCGATGAAGCGCCTGGTTCCGCCAAAGGTGTTGATGGTAAGTTTGCAGTGATTATTACAGCCGTTACATGTCACAGCTTTGACCTCATGCGTAAATGCCTCAAGTTCCTTTTTGTCAAGAATGCTGCTCTTGCCGCATCCACCCGAACGCCTCATGGCGTAAAGAGCCGCTCCGTATGCTCCCATGATTCCCGATATATGTGGTCTGATAACATCTTTGCCTATCTCCTGTTCAAAGGCGCGCAGAACGGCATCATTTAGGAATGTTCCACCCTGAACGACGATATTCTCGCCCAGACTGTCGGCATTCTGACAGCGTATAACCTTATAAAGTGCATTTTTGACAACGCTTATGGCAAGCCCGGCAAATATGTTATTAATGGAGGCGCCTTCTTTCTGCGCCTGCTTTACTGAGCTGTTCATAAATACGGTACATCTGGAACCGAGGTCCACAGGTCTGTCCGCACTAATCGCATAACCGGCAAAATTATCCATACTGCAATTAAGCGCTCCTGCAAAGGTCTGTAGGAATGAACCGCATCCTGATGAGCAGGCTTCATTTAAAAATATATTATCAATGGCACCGTTACGTATCTTGAAGCATTTGATATCCTGACCGCCTATATCTATGATAAAATCCACATCCGGTCTGAATCTTTTGGCCGCCGTATAATGCGCAATGGTCTCAACTATACCATAATCAACCTTAAAGGCGTTCTTTATGATGTCCTCGCCGTAACCTGTAACAGCTGAGGATACGATATTGATATCGGGAAAATCCCTGTATAGCTCAGTCAAAAACTCGCGAATATGCGGAACGGGATTTCCGCTGTTAGGCTGGTAGCTCTGCCTGAATATATTGCCGTCTTCATCGCACAGAACAGCCTTAATGGTAGTGGAACCTGCGTCTATGCCAAGATACATCTTACCGGAAGGAACGGATATCTGCCGGATATTATCCGAGTCATGCCGATGCCGTTCCTTAAATTCCTCATACTGAGCTTCATTGTCAAATAAAGGCATGCAGCTTACGTATCCTGCGCCCGATGTATATGAAACTACGCGGTTGGCAAGTTCCTTTAGGTTAAAGACTTCATTGTCGGGTGAAAGCGCCGCGCCTATTGCAACATAATATAGTGAATTATCAGGGCATGTTCCCTTTATGTTAAGTACGTCGTCAAAGCTTTTTCTTAGCTCGGGGATGAATGTGAGCGGACCGCCAAGATATACGACATTGCCCGTTATCTCACGTCCCTGCGCGAGTCCTCCGATGGTCTGATTGACCACGGCGTAGAGTATGCTTGCCGCTATATCCGGTATGCGTGCGCCCTGATTGATAAGTGGCTGTATGTCCGTTTTGGCAAATACCCCGCATCTGGAGGCAATGGTGTATATTTTTTCATGCTGTTTTGCAAGACCGTTGATATCTTCAATGGAGACGTCCATAAGCGAAGCCATCTGGTCGATGAACGCACCTGTTCCGCCGGCACAGCTTCCGTTCATCCTGACCTCAAGTCCGCCCGAGAGGAAAAGTATCTTTGCGTCCTCGCCGCCAAGCTCGATAACCGTATCGGTTTCGGGAAGGTATGTTCTTACGGCGGTTCTTGTGGCGTATACCTCCTGTGCAAAAGGTATGCCTATCCCGGTTGCCATGCCCATTCCGGCTGAGCCGGAGATTACCAGTGACATATCCTCGTCAGGAAACATTTCGGATATTTTACATAAAAGTTTATGAGTCATCCCAAAAATGCGCGACATATGCCGCTCATAATCGGAGTATATTATCTGGTTATCTTCATTAAGAACAACGCATTTAATCGTTGTGGAACCTACGTCAAGACCTATTTTCTTCACAGTTAACATCCTTTGCTTATATATTAGTCATATTATCCGTCAGTCCTAAGCTGCTCTCTTGCAACAGCCAGCATGAGTTTGATTCTGTTCTCCTGATTCACCGCGGTTGCTCCGGCGTCATAATCTATCGGGCACACGTTGGAATAAGGATAAAGCTCTTTTAGTGTACGGATAACTCCTTTTCCTACTATATGGTTTGGAAGGCAGCCAAACGGCTGGGCACATATGATATTGTTATAACCGTGCCTGATAAGCTCAACCATCTCGGCCGGAAGAAGCCAGCCCTCTCCCATCTTAACGCCCCGGTGGATTACGGTGTCGGCAAGTTTCTTTAACTCATTAAATGACAGTGAAGCCGTAAGATTCGGATAATTCTTAAGCGCATCCGTCATAAATCCCTCGATGCGTGCGGCCATTTTTTCCGCAAATCGACCTATCATAAGGCTAAGGAAGCTGCTTCCGTATAATACATGATCCTCGGTTTTGGTATTAAATGTATATTGTATGAATCCGAGAACTCCGGGCACCATGACCTCACAGCCCTGTGATGCGAGGAATTCCTCAAGGTTATTATTGCCAAACGGCGAATATTTGACGTATATCTCGCCGACTATGCCGACCTTTACTTTAGGGGTCTTTTTGACGGGTATATTATTAAAATCAGCTGCAATCTTATTCAGATTCCTTTTCATTCCACGCTTTAGAAGACCTCTGTTATGCTCAAACTGTTCCGTAAGCGTATCGACCCATCTGTTAACAAGTGCGTCGGTGCTTCCTTTGTGTATCTCGTAAGGTTTGATCTGATTCCTTAGAAGCATCA
>CASFAQ010000008.1 GCA_949292725.1 uncultured Eubacteriales bacterium
TGTTAAGATCAAGGTAAAGAACGCTAAGAAGAGTTCAAAGTTTACCTGGAAGAC
Organism: uncultured Eubacteriales bacterium; assembly: GCA_949292725.1. Lineage (GTDB taxonomy): Bacteria > Bacillota > Clostridia > Lachnospirales > Lachnospiraceae > V9D3004. Next base: position 55 of record CASFAQ010000008.1, read on the forward strand.
AAGCAACAAGAAAGTTGCTAAGATTACCAAGAAGGTTGCAAAGGGAAAGAAAGCCTCTGCAACAGTTAAGGGTATCAAAAAGGGTAAAGCTAATATTACCGCTACATATAAGAAGGGCGGCAAGAAGGTTAAGCTTACCTGTAAAGTAACTGTTAAGACCGCATCTGTTGTAGTACCACCTAGTTCAACAACACCTGCACAGGTAACACAGCCTGCACCACAGGTTACGCAGTCTCCTGTAACACCTACTGAGGATCCGGGTCCACAGATAACCAAAACACCAAGACCAACGGCTACCCCAACCAATGTTCCTAAGAATAAGGAAATTGATGCACGTAAAGTAGCTGAGGGTACTGTTATTACCATTGATGGTAAGGTGTCAGCTAATGAGTGGATGGATGCAGACAAGGTGACAGACCTTCTTTCTAATGAACAGAGTGTTCGTGGAGAGGTTGCAATCACTCAGGCAACAGCTAAGCTTATGTGGGCAGAGGATGCTCTTTATGCACTTATTGAATCAGATGCAGCTATGGATGAAGTAACTGTATTTGCAGATGTTGATGGAGATACAACTAATGCAAACGCTGTATCGGCAACAGGTGTACTGAGCGCTGATAAGAAGATAGCAGAGGTTAAGGTTCCATGTACGATCAGTGAGGAGACAGGTCTTAAGGCTGAGATCCAGATTACTGCAGGCGGAACGATTAACTACTTCGACAGCGTATACGCAATGGTTTATGATGAGGCAACTAACACATTCGCTCTTAAGGACGAAGGAATCAAAGCCGGTACGGATGATTCTGTATTAGGTACTGTTAATCTCTTTGCAGCATTAGAGCAGCCTAAGGAAGCATTCTATACAACTAAGGGCGCAGAGATTCTTGCTGAAGCACAGATTTCTGAGGAGTGGGAAGTTCCTGCAGAAGAAGAAGGAGCAGAGCCTGTTCAGAAGTCAAAGACTATGAAGTATGTTGATTCAAGTTATTGGACAGATGTATATGATGAGAACGGCAAATCATCCATTTACTTCGCAAAGGTTAATACAACCGCATACAATCCTAACGGTGACAACGATCTTACAAAGATTCAGCTTGCATCTCAGGATGAAGAAGGCAACTGGTCATCTGACAGAGATAAGGCACAGGGATATGTTATCTGGGATGAGGATTATCTCTACGTTCTCTTTGATGTAAATGATACTGATATATCACCTGCTAATGAGGAGCATTATACAACAGACTCAACAGAGTTCTTCTTCAATGAGGACCCTGCAAATACTACATACGGTGCAGCCGGAGAAAGTAGTGCAGTACAGCTTCGTGTAGACGCTGTAAATAATGTATTCTCATCAAATGATTCCGGAACAGGTAAGTATAGCCTTGTTGCACATGCAGTAGGATATAAGTACGCTGATGGAGTTAAGGAAACATTAGAAGATGGATGCATCGGATATCAGGTAGAGTATATCATCAAGCTTGATCAGAAGCATTCTGCAGGAGAGATCATGGGAATGGATCTTCAGATCAACGACTGCTATACAAAGGAAGTACCTGAATCTGAGGATGCAGAGGGTAATGTAATTCCTGCTTCAACAATGGCAGACAGATGCTGTACGATCACAGCTTATGATACAGAGAACAGAAACTTCGAAGATCCTACGGCATTCGGACGTGTTCAGCTTGTGAACAAGGATGCAGCGCCGGCAGAAGAGGATGAGCTTGTTGTACCACTCTCGAATCACACAATTGCAAATTGGATTACAGATGCAGAAGCAGTTGATAATCCAGATGGTTCTGTAACTATTACTTATGACGAAGGAGCAACATATCGTGGATGTGCATTCAAGTTTGATGAAGCCATGGATGTAAGCGGATACTCAAAGGTAGTTATTGAAGCAGAGACAGAACCGACAGAAGGATATGATTTATGTATGTCCGTTCTTGATGCAACACTTAAGGATGAGTGGGATGCTGAGTTTGCTCAGGGAATCAGGTATGGAGCTACTTATCCGGGTGAGTTCAATCTTTCTGAAATAGCAGCTGCAGAAGGCGGAGATTATACCAATATAATTGGTGTTTCAGTATTCTGCGGTGGCACAGGAAGTGCGCAGTCAGTTACTATCAAGTCAATTAAGTTTGTAAAATAATTGCAGTGATTGATTATTCTTACGAATAAAAAGCAGTATGATTAACTAAATTTAATATTGGCTGTGTACTGATGAATTTCAGTACACAGTCTTTATGTTTATAGGAGGAGAGTAATATATGATGATAAAGAAGTTGATTGCATCACTTTTATGTATGGGTTTAGCAATTGTGTCAATATGCTCTGTCAGTTATAGTGCAGACGCTGCTGCACCGGTAAAGAAGATTAAATTAAATAAGAAAAAGATGGAGCTTACAGTGGGCGAAAGTAAAGTATTAAAGGTAAAGTATAAGCCTGTAAAAAGTAAAGCAAAGATTGTGTGGAGTTCATCAAAAAAGAAGGTGGCAAGGGTTAATAAGAAGGGTAAGGTAACTGCAAAGAGCGTGGGTTCGGCAGTTATTACTGCGAAGGTTAAATCGTCAAAAATTAAGGCAAGGTGTAAGGTGAGCGTATCAAAGGCAAAGACGGAGCCGGTTAATGTTACGCCTAATATTACAGCTGCTCCAGACAGCGTGGCTACACAGACGCCGGGAGTAATTTCTGATAGCAGGATATATCCAACCGGTATCAGTTTTGAAGATGAGGATTATGTTACTATTGAGGTGGGCGGTGAATACACCCTTAAAGCAAAGACGGAGCCGTCCAATGCAGACATGGATGCAATGGAATATAAAAGTGAGCGTGACTGGGTAGCATCAGTTGACTCAAATGGTAAGGTGAAAGCCTCCTATCCGGGCATGACTATCATAACACTTACATCCAAAAAGGATAGCAATGTAACTGCAAGAATACATGTAAATGTAGTGGATACTTCAATACCTGACGATTCATTTAACCAGTATAATTCGGATATTGCACATGGTAAAATAGAGACAATTAGTTATAGCTCGGATTATCGCGAGGGAGGTACGGCACAGGCGAGAGTGTGGACCCCTGCAGATTATTCACCTGAACAGAAGTATAATATCCTGTTCTGTCTTCATGGCGGCGGATGCGATATGTGGTACTGGACTAACGATCAGGGAGGAGCAAATGACGGATGTTCTGCGGATAAGATTCTCGATAATCTGTACGCACAGGGAATTCTTGAACCTTGCGTAGTGGTATTCCCTAACGGAGTCATAACATATGATGAGACGAAGACATATCCTAATGTTCCTGAGGATGCTGTTATCACCGATTGGGGAAGGGACAGCTTCCTGCTTGAGTACGAGATAATATATAATCTTATGCCGTATATGAATGAGAATTATTCAATTGAGCAGGGTAAGGAGCACACAGCCGTATGTGGTCTGTCGATGGGATGCGGACAGACGCTTGATATAGGTCTTAAGAATCCGGAGATTTTCGGATATGTCGGTGCATTTTCGGGAAGTCCGTTCGCAAAAGATGATCAACAGCTTGTAACCTGCAAAGAGGATACAGACAGACTTAATAATAACTTCAGGCTGTTTACATTAATGGTAGGTTCTGAGGATGGACTTGCCAATGACAAGACTGCAAGTAACATTAAGGCATTTGCCAATGTATGCACGCAGTACGAGGTCAATTATATGTTTGTGGAAGAACCGGGTCTGGCACATGAGGATGCGTGCTGGGACAGAAATCTTTACAAATTCATGAAATACGCATTCAAATAAAGTATTAATATAAATTTCCGAATGCAGATATTTCCACAACGGAATTATCATGCATTCGGGAAATTTATTTTTTAAGCACATCATCAAGCATCTTTTTCGGAAAATATTTGTTGATTGTTGCATACTCAACGGATTCAAATAAAACTATGTCGGGTTCAAACCTCTCTATATAATACTCAAAGTCAAATATATTATAATAACTGTATACAAATACGCTTTCAGAAAAACTTTCATTCATGAACTTTTCCTTCCCGAGAAAATAACTCCCGCGAAACACCAGAATCTTAGGAAACTCAGGATGTTCAGGGTTGATATAATGTGAATAATCATTATATGTTTCGTTAAGCTTTATATCCGTATCAGTAGCCGTAACATCGATAGCCTCGGGATTATTTCTTGTATATGTGACGGAGGGCTCATCAATTCGAAAATACGATAGCGGAAGGTACTCATGCACTATCGTAGTGGCGGTATAATCAGACTCCTCGTTCAGAGGTATTGAAGGATGGGTGTTCTTAAGCGTCTTAAGAATATTGCTGATGCCTATAAGCGCGCCGGTTTCATTCCAGTGCCCGGCATCAAATTTTCGGTCAAACACCTGGGTGATGGTCGCCCTATCTATAAGAAGAGGTGTATTGTCCATATAGTTTATATCATACTCCTCAAGTTTTGACAGAAGGTGATCTGACCTCCAGAATGTCAGATTGGCGCCGGAAGGCAGGTATTTTTCATAGACCTGAGTCTTATTTGGATTGATACAGTACAGGAAATCAATGTCATGGTTATTGCAGTATGTCTGCATATATTTGATATATCTTGCAAATGAATTAAGATATCCGGGATCAGGGTCTTCATCGGGCATCCTGAAAAACACATAACCATCCTGTCCGTACTCGTATGTCGGATGTAAAAGCGTATCAAATAAGGCGTCGTTGGCATACAGATAAGCGCTAATCATCTGATTTCGGAACCCCACGCGATTTAAGATATAGGATTCATAATCCCTGGTGAAGGACTCCTTAGTTCCTATGTCTTCAAATTCCATTAGCGGAGTATTGTCAATTTCGGATATCTGGGAGTGTTTTGTGTTCATCGTGATAACCGGAACCATAATAAATAATATAAAAAGTATAATAGTAATGATGCCAATTATTTTCTGAGCCCTAATCATGATAGTCGCCTCCTGAATCAGAATTGAAAGTATATAAACGGATTGTATGTGCTATTGGTTATATATATAATGCATATGGCAAAGAGTATGAATATAAGCATAAGCTGTATTATGCGCACCCATATGCTGTTGGCTGCATATTTTATAAATATATTTCTCCATAGAGGGATGCTAAATTAAGGTCCTCTGCCCTAAAGAACACCCAGCCTATGACTACGATAAGAAACGTAAGTACCCATTTACACGGGGAGGGTATTTTTTTGTAAAATGACAGTTTCATTAGCGGCTTTTCAAGAACCAGTAAAACTCCATACCACATGCCCCATATCACAAAATTCCATGAGGCTCCGTGCCAGAGTCCCGTTATAAAAAATACAATCAGGATATGCAGACTTGCATTACCCTTCCTGCTTCCCCCGAGAGGAATGTATATATAATCCCTAAACCATGTTGAAAGGGAAATATGCCATCTGCGCCAGAATTCCGTGACGGATGTGGAAATATACGGATAATTAAAATTCTCCGGAAGAGAGAATCCGAACATCTTTCCCAGTCCTATCGCCATATCGGAGTAACCTGAGAAATCATAATATATCTGAAATGTATAGCATATGATACCTATCCATGCGGTAGGAGTATCAATCTGCGACGAATATGTGTCGAATATATTATCCGCTGTTTCTCCAAGTATATTTGCGATAAGAACTTTTTTTGAAAGACCGGTTATGAATCTTATAATACCGTCTGAAAAATCGATTATCGTGGTATATCTTTTGCGAATCTGCTCGTGAATTTCATTATATTTTACTATGGGTCCGGCAACAAGTTGCGGAAAAAGCGAGATATACAGCGCCGTATCCAATGGATTCTTACAGCAGGCGCAGGTTTTTTGTATATGTCGATAACATACGACATCCCCTGAAATGTATAGAATGATATTCCGACCGGAAGTATTATATTAGTAAGGGACATGTCGCCGCCGGTTATCTGATTTATCGTGGTAATTAAAAAATCGGTGTATTTAAATACCGTAAGCAATATAATATTAGCGGCTAATTACATACAAGCCAGATGCGTCTTATCCGCACATTTACAGGGCGGTCCAGCACGATACCGCCGATATGATTGATTGCTATTGATATAATGATAAGTATTACGTACGAGGGCTTGTTCCACCAGTAAAAAAGCAGACTGAAAAAAAGCAAAGTAATATTCTTTGCCGGTCGCGGAACGATATAATATATTAAAGTACTGCCGGGAGAAAAGAAAATAAAAAAACGGCGGACGAAAAAACCATATATAATCCTTTCCGATGCAATAATACCTGATGTTTTGCGAATATTATAGCATAAATATTATTGTTTTGAAATGCTAAAAATGATATACTAAAACGTATAAAAATGTAGCAGATAGGAGATTAACATGAGTAGTGCGTTAATGCGTGGAGCGGGTGTGCTGATGCCTGTAAGCAGTCTTTGCTCGCCGTATGGAATAGGAACTCTTGGCAGGGAGGCGTACAGATTTGTGGATTGGTTAAGCCTTGCGGGACAGAAGTACTGGCAGGTGCTTCCGGTCAGTCCTACGAGCTTTGGAGACAGTCCTTATCAGTCTTTTTCGGCATTTGCAGGTAATCCTTACTTTATTGATCCGGATACACTTGTGGAAGAGGGTCTTATAAGCTCTTCGGATTTGGATAATATAACATGGCAGGATGAAGCTGACAGTATCAATTACGGATATCTTTTTGATAACAGAGCTACGATGCTTAAGAAGGCATATGGCGCCAGTAGACATAAGGATTCCAAAGAGTATGCAGATTTTTGCCGGGATAATGAGTTCTGGCTTTCAGATTACAGTCTTTTTATGGCATTAAAGGAATGTTTTGATAACCGTTCATGGATGCAGTGGGATGAAGATATCAGATTCAGGCGTCCGGATGCATGTGAGAAATATACAAAGATTCTGGCTGATGAGATTGATTTTTGGAAATTTTGTCAGTTTAAGTTCTTTGAACAATGGCATAAGCTTAAGAGATATGCCAATGAAAGAGGTATACATATTATCGGAGACATACCGCTGTACGTATCGCCGGACAGTGCGGATGTATGGGCGAATGAAAGGCTGTTTGAACTTGATAAGAATAAGCGTCCCACATGCGTTGCCGGAGTGCCGCCAGACTGCTTTTCGGAGGACGGACAGCTCTGGGGCAATCCGATATATAATTGGAAGCAGATGGAGGCAGAGGACTTTTGGTGGTGGAGAAAGCGTATGAGTTCATGCAGCAGCCTTTATGATGTTATACGTATCGATCATTTTATCGGAATAGTAAGATATTATTCGATACCTGCGGACAGTGTCAATGCAAAAAACGGAGAATGGATACCGGGTCCGGGAGAAAAACTTACCAGAGTTATCGAAGAGGAGGTAGGTGACGCATCCATAATTGCGGAAGACCTTGGAGTGATAACGCCGCCGGTAAGGGAGCTCATAGAGAAGATGGGCTGGCCGGGCATGAAAATATATGAATTTGCATTTGACGGTCAGGCTTCTAACGAATATCTTCCGCATAATTATAAGAATCCGTGCTGTGTGCTATATGCCGGAACACATGATAATGATACGATATTGGGATTTATGAACAGCGTACAGGATTATCAGGTGGACCAGATACTAGAGTATCTGGATGCAGACAGAATCGCTGATGTTCCGAAGAAAATGATCAGGTCAGCTTATGCAAGTATTGCAACAGCGGTGATCATACAGATGCAGGATATATTAGAGCTTGGAACGGGTGCACGGATCAATACGCCATCAACTCTGGGCAATAACTGGCGCTGGCGCATGAAAAAGGAGCAGCTTAAGGACGAGGATGCATACAGGCTCCGGAAAATGGTGCATGCTTACGGAAGATGAGCATTTACATATTTACCCCGCGTTTTCGCCAACCGATAATTCCTTGATCTGATTTATCAGATAGCGGTATCTCAGATCAGCAGAATTGATTTCATATATATAGCAGTCTATAAGATCAGGATCCGATGCGTACTGAAAACCGGCATATGCGGTTTCAAGTTCAAGTCGGGTCTTTTTTATATCGTCCATAAGTGATTTTTTTAAAATATCATGCTTATTATGTTTTTTTCTCATGGTCCGGGCTCCTTCCTGTAATTAGTTTATATTCATAAAATTCCCAATACTTGTAGGCTTATACATATTTTTATGTAAATGATAATAAAATAATTGTATATAACGCATCAGGGAGGATGTAATGCTTAAAAAAATAGTATATACTATATACATACAGATGCTTGCAGGATGCCTTATGATATATATAGCTGATAAATTATTTGCCATGAACGGCATAAGTGTTTACGTTGGCATAAATCCGGTAACAACCGTATTTTCCGGGATTTTTGGGATTCCCGGAGTCATAGCGGCATTTATAATTTCGGCAATATTAAAATAAATAAAAAAAGGGCTTGACATTTCTTGTAATACAATGTATTATGTGTAATACAAGAACAAAACATGTACTACATGCGAAAGAAGGAGGGTGTAGAGGTTATTTGGTGTATGTTGTCTGACGGTTATACTTGCCGTTGCAGCATGTGAGGATATTGCCGGATTCAGAGTCAGTAACAGGCTTATTGTGACAGGCTGGAGCATGGGTTTTCTGCTCAGACTGGGCGATAGCGGATTATATGGAATTGCATACTGGTTTTCAGGTGTGATGATACCCATTGCTATTCTTTATGCCTTATTTTTATTGGGAATGTTGGGCGCCGGAGACATAAAGCTTATATCCGTTATAGGTGGGTTTTGCGGAGTGTCGTGTTGTATAAAGGTGTTCGTGTTTGCATTATTTGCAGGAGGAATTCTGAGTTTTTTCAAATGTATTCGTCACGGTTATCTATTGAGTCGATTGCAGTATTTCACTGCTTATTTCAGTGATATTTTACGGGGAAGAACTATTAAGGCATATTATATAAGAAAACGCGATGGTGATGCTGTTGTAATACCCTTTAGTGCGGCAATTGGAATCGGATTTTTAGCAGCTTATGGAATATGAAGCAGGAAGGAGTTTTTGATTGACGAAAAAAAATATTGCTTTATTTGCGGATGATATGCGTTATATGAAGGCGTTTGCTGATTATTGCATCCGTTACCATTCTGATAATATATCCCTGGATATTATGACTTCAGAGAGGGAGGTCAGAGCCTGTATCAGAGATGGTAGCGTCGATGTTCTTGTGACTGACAGTGCGTGCGTGGCTGAGGAGTTGTGCTCGTGTGGCATTGTGACGATTCTGTTATCCGATGAGAAATATGTTAATGAGGAAGTGAGAAGATGCATATACCGCTTTCAGAGGATGGATGATATCATGCGTCAGATATATGGATTTCTGGCAGGTGAAGATGAGGATACCTGCGGCGTCATTAAGTGTACTGCGCTCAGAAGAACGGATATCATTGGCATATTTTCCCCTTGCTTTGATGCTGAGCGGGAGCAGTTCTCAAGGATGCTTGCCAAGTCATATTCCGGGAGGTATAAGGTTCTGCATGTGAATCTTTCCATATTCTCTGAGTGTGATGACGGAACGGAGGGCGGTATAAGTGAGCTCATGTATTACATCAATGGGGATGGTGATTCAGCATCATTAAGGATTCTTAATTTTATTCGGGATTCTGATGGATACCATGTTATATCAGGTGTGAAACATTACAGAGATCTGTATGATATGTCGTCCGATGATGTGGAGGCGTTATTTGCATGTATCAGGTCGCTTGATAACTATGAACGCATTATAGTGGATATAGGCTTCCTAAGTGATGCGGTATATACGGCACTTAAAAGTTGCCGGAGAATATATATGCCGGTGCTGGATGCGAAAAGTGCAAGACTTTCACATATGTGGAGAGATTTTGACACAGAGGGTCATGATGAACTTAAGAAGGATGTAAGAGTCATAGAACTTCCCGATTGGTGGAATTCATGTGCCGATACAAGATGTAAGTGGGTAGATAATGAAAGCTTCGCAGATTGATGATATAAAAGGCAGGATAAAGTCCGGATTGACGGAGGCGTCAATTGCCGACGGAGGATGGAATGAGGAGGAGATTGCAGAGTATATCGATATGTCGCTTATCAATTTCCCTGTTTATATTCCGGTAAAGACGAAAGCATATATTAAAAAATGTATAATCAACGAGATTCTTGGCTATGATGTGATATCTGAGCTTTTGGAGGATGATGATATTACAGATATCATGGTTAACGGCAAATCGGATATTTTTTATGAAAAAAAAGGAGTGATATACCGATATTGCAGGGAGTTTTCTTCGATTTCGAATCTGTTTAACATCATACAGCATATAGTTGCCGGACATAACCGCATCGTCAATGAATCGGAGCCCATAGTAGACGTCAGATTAAATGATGGTTCAAGGGTAAATATCGTACTGCCTCCGGTGGCGTTAAACGGCCCTGTTATTACCATAAGAAAGTTTCCGAAGAACGATTTTACATTGGAAAGACTTATAGAGATAGGCAGTATTACGTATGAAGCGGCAGATTTTTTAAAAAAGCTTGTGGCGGCAAAATATAATATCTTCATTTCCGGAGGAACCGGAACCGGTAAAACCACATTTCTTAATGCGCTGTCCAATTATATACCATCAGGGGAAAGAATTGTAACTATTGAAGACTCGGCAGAGCTTCGAATACAGGGGATAGATAATATCGTAAGGCTTGAGACGCGCAATGCTAACTTTGAAGGCAGCAATGAGATATCCATGAGGGCTCTTATCAAATCCAGTCTGAGAATGAGACCTGACAGGATAATAGTGGGCGAAGTGAGGGGAGAAGAGACGCTTGATATGCTGCAGGCAATGAATACGGGGCATGACGGAAGTATATCGACAGGACATGCCAACAGTCCGGCAGATATGCTGGCAAGGCTTGAGACCTTAATACTTATGACGGGCAATATGCCGCTTGTGGCTATAAGACGTCAGATTGGATCTGCCATTGATATTCTTATACATCTTGGAAGAATGAAGGATGGTGGTCGAAGGGTGCTCGATATATCAGAGGTCATGTATGATGACGGGATCGCTCTTAACGGGCTGTTTGAATATGACGATGCGAAAGGACTTGTCAGAACAGCTAACGATATGAGAAATCGTTCCAAGCTTGAAAGATACGGATGATAAGGAGCGTTGATGAGTGAGCAGTGAAATGGACGACTACAATGTGTATAAACTTACAGTATATGAGTTATCAGGTATTATACTGATTGCGTGTGTTGTGGATTATCTTATATTTTATATGTTTTATAAAAGCATAATTGTATGTCTTATAATGTGTGTTCCGACTGTGCACAGGATCATTTTGATGTACAAAAATTATCGCATTAAAAGGAGAAAAAGGATACTTTCTGACGGATTTGCCGAGCTTCTATCAAGTGTGGGCGCTGCATTGGGTACAGGATATTCGCTGGAGAATGCATTTTCCGTTGCAGAAAATGAGCTTACGGTATTGTACGGCAGGGAACATGACATAATCCGCGAGACAAGAAGAATATGCAATGGTATAAAGATTAACAGGACAGTAACGGAGCTTATCGCTGATTTTGCAAGAAGAAGCGACATTGACGATATATTGGGTTTTTCAGAAATACTCAATATCGCAAAGGTAAGCGGCGGCAATCTCATAGCAATCGTAAAGCAGACTGCCGATAATCTGCATGATAAAAGGGAGATTTCAAGGGAGATAGATACACTTATATCGGGGAAAAGGCTTGAATACAGGATTATGTGCATTATGCCGGTAGCGATGCTTATGTATCTTAGCATATGTTCTCCGGGGTATCTGTCAGTAATGTATGGCAATCTTATAGGTGTTTCGATAATGACTACATGCCTTATCATGTATTATCTGTCGTATCGTATTGCTGAGAGTATTATGAGATTTGGTGAGGAGAAGGCAGATATACATAAGAGAAATGTTCTTTATAAAAAGCTCATAAGAAGCGACAGATATCCTCTGATATACAAGATATTTATAAAGACGCTTATAGCTGACAGGATGAATATGCTCTCGGAAAAGATAGCTGGAATTAATCCCGATAAGGACAGAGATATTGCGGTCAGGGAATTTTGGAATCAGTTTGGCGCAGCCATATATGCAGGTGTATTTGCTGCAGGTGTGATTATTGTCTGTGGGTGTGTATACGCGGGGGAAAGCCTTCCGTACATATGTGTTCTGGCGGCAGCTATCATAATGGGAATTCCCTATATGATATGTAAAAGGGTTGATAACAGTCTCAAAGAGCGTAATGAAAGGCTTATGCTTGGTTATCCGGATCTGATAAACAGACTTTTACTTTTGCTTGGCGCCGGCAGCAGTATCAAGGGAGCATGGGAAAGACTTGTGTGTGATTACATGAAAAAGAAGGAGCATAATAGCGGTTATTATGATTATGTATATGAGGAGATGAGATATTCTCTGTCTGAACAAAAGAGAGGAATTCCTGAAAGTTCAATGTATGAAAGATTTGGACGGAGAGTTCGTCTTATGCCGTATATGAAGCTTTGTTCAATGCTTTCGCAGAATCTTAAGCGCGGTAACAGGTACATATTTGAAGAACTTAAAGCCGGTTCGCTTGATGCATATGAGAAAAAACGTGAGGATATTAAAAAGTTGGGTGAGGAGGCCTCATCAAAGCTTCTTTTACCTATGATGATTCAGTTCATACTTGTGCTGGTGATTATAATGTTCCCGGCATTGGTATCATTATAACGGGAGGAGGAATATTATGTTAAAGAATTTTTGGAACAATGAGGATGGGATAGGAGTAGTCGAAATTATCCTTATACTGGTCATACTTATAGCCCTTGTTCTTTTGTTTAAGGATAAGATAACCGGTATAGTGGATGATGCTATGAAGAGCATAGACGATAACAGTGGAGAAATCATTGAATAATATGGACAGGAAACATGATGGCGGCGTTACGGTATATTTGTCACTTGTGTTTATAGTACTTATGACGCTTATCGTATGTATTATATCACTTATGAGATATCAGGCAGAAAGGGTGAATATTAAAAGAAACCTGGATATAGCAGTGGAATCGTCTTTTGCAAAATATTTCAGACCTCTGTTAGACGAATATGGGATGTTTTACTATATCGAGAGTGATGAAGAGGCGATTGTCGCTGATATAATGTCGTATTTCTACGAAAACCAGAAGAATGTGCCAAAGATTCTGGCACTTACGCCTAATGATATTGAGGTGTCGGATAAAGCATATGCGCCTGATAATGGCATGGCTAATGTAAAGGACCAGATGTGCGATGCAATTATATATAAATACGGTGAAGATATAGCCGATGCGGTTATGGAGGAGATACGTAAGCGCCTTGATATTATGGATAAGGATTGTGGGGAATTATCTGAGATAAGTCAGGAAGTAAGTGATATAGAAGAAGATGCGGACATAGAAAAGGATGTACTTAATCTTCTTGAGCTTATAGAAGGAGTCCGTATAGAAGGAGGCACTGTGAAGTGTGCGAATATATATGTAAAACAGGCTGTTGTGGGCAAAGCTACCATGCTGAATACGGGAATTGACTCCGGACTCATATGGAATGCTGTATCCGAAAAGTACTGGAGTATTGACGATATCCTTACAAAACTTATGAAACTTGCAGAAAAAGGGGCACAGGGCAGTAAGGTAATATTTCCCGATAAGGAGATTAGGGCATGGAAAGGGAAACTTGAAGATATTAAGCATGTGACGCAGAGGGCGTATACACTTGCAAAGGAGTTAGACGACAGGATGGATGGTGATAAGAAGAGCAGCTGCATATGCGATATATCAAGGATGTGTGGTCATCTGTCTGATAATATGCTGATACTCGACAGGCTGATATTCTGTGCAGAAAAAGCCGTACCGGAGAGTGTAGGGCAGTGGAAGGAGTATAAAGCCCATGTAAAAGAATGTATTGATATGCTCTCGGGGTATCATATTAAATCCCTGTATTTTGATTACAGTACATTGTCGCTGAAAAAGGAAAGCAATCCGGTAAAAGATGTCAATCCGCAAAAGATGATTTTAACCGGGCTTTTAGCAGAGGATACCGGTATATCATCCAATGCCGTGGAAGAGTCTGATATCTACCTTAAGGTTAATAAGGAGAATGGAAAAAAGAAAATATATGATTACAGAGAACCTGATGAACTGGGAGACTTTCTGGATTCGTGCAAGGTTGAATATAAGAGCGGAAGTATAAGTGATGGCATTCTATCATCATTGTATGTAAACGAATATCTTAGAGATTTTACCGACGGTGATGCTGGGGCCGAAGATGAAAGAGCGCTTATGTATGAAAAGGAATATGTCATAGCGGCAAATGAAGCCGATATGGATAATCTGGATGATGTGATAAAGAGGATTCTGCTTATGCGGACCGGAACATCTTTTGTATACCTGATATCGGACAGGCAGAAAAGTAATATGGCATACGCTACGGCGGTGGCAATCGTTGGGTTTGCCGGCATGGAGGCGCTTGTAAGATGTACGCAGTATATGATTCTTGCAGGATGGGCATATGAGGACGCATGTGTGGATGTATATGCACTGTTATCAGGAAAGAAAATTCCCATACTCAAGAATAAGAACAGTCTTAATGTACAATATTCCGAGCTTCTTATGTTTGGAAAGCAGTTTATAAGGGATAAGGCAGAGAAGATAAAAGTCAGTAAGGGTATGGATTATTCGGATATCCTGCTTACATATATATGTGTTCTTGGGGACAAAAAACGTACGGCAAGGTGTATGGATATCATACAGTATAATATGAAACTTAATTATTCGGGAGAGTTTTCATTTATAAATGCGCTATATAGCGCAAGAACGCTGATAAGCTGCAGTCGTCCATATAATATGCAGGCTGAGAGTGAATATATATACAGGTAGTAATGCTAAACGGGTACCGGTATTGAAGGGCAGGATGCAAAATAAATATAAAAAAAATAAACCTGCATATCTTAGATGATAAATCATAAACATCCGGTCGTATGGCCAAAAAACCAAAGAAACGAATCAGACATCCTGTCCTTCAATGCCGGTACCGTATGGAAAGAGGGGGTTATTATAAAAAAAGCATCTCTGACAGTTGAGGCGGCGATAATGTTTCCGATATTTTTCTTTTCTGTCATTGCCTTATTATATATCATAATCTGGTTTCAGAATGCTGAGAAGGTGCAGCAGGAGCTGGTAAACAGAGCAAGATTAATGGCGTGTGTGGCATACTCAGCAGAGGATGATAAAAGCGACATACATATTGAGAAGAGTTATAGAGTGGGTATATCTGTGCCAATCCTGTCACTTATACCGGTAAGAACACATCAGAAGGTATATATGAGGAGGTTTACAGGGGTAAATTCGCTGGATGACGGGGAAAACTCCGATATTGTGTACATGACGCCGCACGGAAGGGTATATCACATTTCAAAGACATGTACTTATATTAAATCTCAGATATACACAGTATCCCATGCAGACATAGAATATAAAAGAAATGCAAACGGACAAAACTATATATCATGCAGTAAATGCATGAAGGAAAATAAGGATACTGTGTATATTACCGAATACGGAGTGAGATATCATTCGGACAGAAGTTGTAATTATATTGAAAAAAACGTTATTCCCATTAGATATAATGAGGTAAAGGATAGGAGGATTTGCAGTAAATGCGCAAAAGAAAGAGTGGATCATTTACCGTAGAAGCGGCGCTCGTCATTCCGATTATTACGTTTGTTATAATTATACTGATACATACAATTCTTATTATGCATGACAGAGGATATGCGTATATGAAGCTTTCTGAGTACGCACAGACCGGAGCTGATATTACGGATAATGTATATAAGGAGTGCAACAGGCGTCTTTTTGTAAGCAGTATATATGACATAGAATATGAAAGTACGTTTTCAGAATGTATCATAAAAGGTGTTATAAGGACGAATAGCAGAATATTTAAAGACAGGCCGGTAACTGTAAGAAGATATGCTCCTGATTATTGCAGATATATCAGGTCCCAAAATATTATCCTGAATCAGAAGCAACAGAAATGAAATGTCTTAGCGAATACTATGATATATACAGGCCTGATTTTGACAGTATATATACCGTAATATGCTTCGCCATAATACTTTTAGATAAGGATGAGGACACAGATGGCATCGTTCTGAATCCGGAATATATTTTTTATGACGCTGCATATAAAAAAGTAAGATTTAGCAGGAGTAGGAATTATAATAAAAGTTATGTACAGCAACTTGAGGAGCTCCTCAGATATCTTGAGAATATGTCAGTGTATGCCGGAGAAGATGCATATACTTTCGTAAAGGATATAAGAAAGGCATACGATAAAAAGGAATTATCAGAATGCCGTGATATCATAAGGCGGTATGAGAAGAAAAGCCATACAAAGGAGACAGTTATTTTTCTTGTGTGTATTATCATATTTCAGATATTATTTTATATTGTTACAAATCTCAGATTCTATGAATGAAAGTTGATATTTTTAATGAAAAGTTCATTAAAGTCCGGATGATTTGAAAGGTGTAGCATGGAAAGCTTTGATATTATGTTGTCAATGTATTTGCAGGTGTCCAAAGAACGAGAATATTTTATCGCACCGTTAAGGGAGGTGTTGCCTGACGGAGTGATGACATCCGGTTTATGCATCCATTCATCAGGGAATATATGAAGATTATTAAGGGTGGCAAAATCAAGGGACGCTCCAAAACTTCCCGATATGTATACCTTATCGATATCGGAAACGGACATCCCGGATTCTGAAAGAAGTATGTGTATTCCGCTTTTTATGGCTGATATGGCAAGCTGAAGCTGTCTTATGTCATCCTGTGTAAGGATAATATCAGCGCCATGCATTCTTGCCACAAAAAAACCACTGTCGGCGTAATTTTCGGATAATGTGCCATACTCATTGATTATATCAAGAGCCGCCAGCTGCGATAGGAGTGAGAGAACACCACTTCCGCATATGCCTATCGGTATCTTATCACCTGCCGTCGTGTAGGAAATGTTAATTCTGGAGCCATATTTTTTTAGTTTTATAGTATCTATTGCGCCATCTGTATATGCACAACCGCATGACAGACCGCCGGCTTCAAATGCAGGACCGGATGCCGCAGAAGTACAGAGCATGCGGCTTCTGTTTCCTATTACCATTTCGGCATTGGTTCCGAGATCCAGAAGCAGGAAGTTATTATCAGAATTAAGTACATCAAGGCTGTATAAGCCTGATACTATATCTCCACCGATAAAAGTATCAAAGGAGGGAATGATATATACGGAAGCATCAAAATCCGTTTCTGAGAACAGCTTATTATATGTTATAGGATCAAAGCATAAATTAAAAGAAGCAAACGGATATGTGCTTATAGGTGTGCAGTCAAGCCCGAGAAGTATATGCTGCATGGTGTTATTGCATGATATCGTAAATCGGCTCAGTCTGTTATAATGGACGTTAAGGCGTTTTAGCAGACGTTTGATGGTATCGTTGATGCTGCGTCTTAGGGCAGATGATATCTCTTTTTCGTTGCCGTTTATGGAAGCCTTGATTCTTGAGATGATATCCGCACCCCATGCACAGGTTGGGTTGGAAAGGGTTGTGCTCAGGTATGTTTCGGTATCGTCGTGAATACATATGGTAATTGATGTGGAGCCAATGTCAGCAGACGCATAGATATGTCCATAGCTTGTCGGGATATCAGCTCCTATGCTATCGGAGAAAGCGTACGAGTGTATCAGAGAACTTTCGGGTATAATTATACTTATATCAGTGTCCGGAAACAGTGTACATGCATGTGTCGGACGCCTGTCGTCTTTTTGGCACAAAATAACACTGCATTTATTACATATACCGCATTCTCCGCATGAGGTATTAAGCATAATGCCGTTATCTTTAAGAATCCTGCTAAGACTTTTATGGTCTGACGGATCATAATGTATTATATGTTGTTTTGTATCGATAAGCGCTGTTATGGTCTGCATATATGTTATACTAATCTCAGAATACTGCCGTGTCAAGTTGCAATGAATGAACGTTGTTGTTATAATGGGTATTAGATATCAGAAAACGGAGACATATTATTTTGACTGAATATGAAAATGATTATGAAGAGGAAGTCATAACGGGTAATATGACTTTCCCCATAATAACAGCTGTTATTATCGCAATAAATGTTATCGTATATCTGTTTATGGAAGTAAAGGGCTCTACTGAAGACACCGGTTTTATGTTAAGATACGGGGCTTTATCCTATTACAGAGTACTTTATCATAAAGAGTACTACAGGATTGTAACAAGTTTTTTTATGCATTTCGGATATGAGCATCTGCTCAATAATATGTTTGTATTGGGAGTGCTTGGGTATCATCTTGAGAATGTACTACACAGATGTCGGTATCTTATATTATATGTATTATCAGGTATTATGTCGGGAATTTCGTCGATGCTGTGGTACTATTTTCGGGGCGATTACTGTGTATCTGCTGGAGCGTCCGGAGCAATATTCGGGATAATGGGAGCGTTGTTTTTTCTGATCATTATTAATAAGGGTAAAATTGAAGGTATTACATTTGGAAGAATCATTATGTTTTTGATACTCGCATTATATAACGGATATCAGAATTATAACGTGGATAATGCGGCGCACATATCGGGTTTTGTATCGGGAATGATTCTTATGGCGATAATTTATGTCGAAAAAATTATTAGTAAAAAATCTTTTCGCATTAATATAATATATTAGGAGGTTTCTGTTGTTATGAGCAAGCATGTGGATAAAGACTGTATATTTTGCAAAATAATTGCGGGAGATATTCCGTCAAGGACTGTATATGAGGATGATGATTTCAAGGCAATACTTGATGTGTCTCCGGCTTCAAGAGGTCATGTAATTATTCTTCCAAAAAATCACGCAGAGGATATATATTCATTGCCTGACGAGGATTTGGAGGGTATACTTAAGGTGGCACGGATAATTGCCGGTGCACAGAAAACGGCGCTTGGATGCGATGGAATCAACATTCTTCAGAATAACGGTGAAGCTGCCGGACAGACGGTATTTCATCTGCACGTACATGTTATACCAAGATACAAGGATGATACGGTGGATATCAAATGGAAGCAGAGAGAAGACGTCGATCTTGATGCAGTATATAACGACCTTAAAAAACAGATATAGGGAGTGAGACTTATATGAAAAAGATAGTGATGACCGGTGGAGGGACCGCAGGACATGTTACGCCTAATATTGCGCTTATTCCGGAGCTTATCAAACGTAATTACGAGATACACTATATTGGCTCGGAGATGGGGATTGAAAGGAAGCTGATTGAAGAGTACGGTATTCCGTATTATTCGGTATCCACGGGCAAATTCAGAAGATACTTTGATATAAAGAATTTTACCGATCCGTTCAAGGTCATAAAGGGAATAAGGGAAGCATCGGCTCTTATGAAGAAGATAAAACCTGATGTTGTATTTTCAAAGGGAGGATTTGTCAGTGTGCCGGTTGTGCTTGCCGCAGACAAAAAGAAGATTCCATGTGTTATACATGAGTCCGATATGACGCCGGGGCTGGCCAATAAGATATGTATTCCGCACGCAGCTAAGGTATGTACGAATTTCCCTGAGGCAGCGTCTAACATACCGGATGGGAAAGCCGTCGTAAGTGGTACGCCAATCAGAAGCGAGCTGTATAACGGAAGCAGAGCCAAAGGACTTGAGTTCTGTGGATTTTCAGATGATAAGCCGGTTGTTCTTGTTGTAGGTGGAAGCCTTGGCGCTACAGCAGTCAATCAGATAGTGCGGGAGGCATTGCCTGAGCTTCTGAAAAAGTATAATGTTATCCATCTGTGTGGGGAAGGAAAGCGTGACAGCGATCTGGACGGCATTAAAGGATATGCCCAGTATGAATATGTAAAAAAAGAACTGAGCGATATGATGGCCGCAGCAGATCTTGTTATATCCAGAGCCGGAGCCAATGCAATATGTGAACTTCTGGCACTTAAAAAACCTAATATACTCATTCCTCTGCCACAGTCTCAAAGCAGAGGAGATCAGATTCTCAATGCGCAGTCATTTAAGAAACAGGGATACAGCGCAGTTCTCAATGAAGAGAATCTCACTCCTGAGAAGCTTGTGACTCATGTAGACAGAGTATTCAATGAAAGGGAAAAATATGTCTATTCAATGAGAATGAATAATAATAAAGATGCAATACAGATTATCTGCGATATTCTTGATGAATTAAGTGGTGATGTGTAGAAAAAAGCAGATGGGAAATATTGGAAAATCATATCCTCCTAATGTATACTGTTATTAATGTATAATTAAGGAGGATATTTTTATGTTAGAGGAACTTTATGAAGAAGGAATATTTTTTTATCTGGCCTGTGGAATATGCGCCTTGAACATAATCATGAAGATGATAGCATCACTGTATTGTACATATGTGCGCAGACAGAGTGTGTATATGGAAAAGTCGGGCAGCGCATTTGCTGTGCGTATGAAAAAAAAATTCGATAATGAATATGATAAAAATGGTGAAATAAGAAATGTAGAGTTATTTGTAAGATCATATATAAGCGGTATGAGGATTGCAGGATTCAGGGTGGGATTCTGGCGAGGTTATGGACTTTTGTCCGTATTTGTGAGTGTTTTGTTATGTGTTATGTGTGTTATATTGGAATATTTTATCGGGAGGGACGAGGCGTGTATGGTTTTTTACGCACTTCTTGCGCCTGCTCTTGTTGGAATTTGCATATTTGCAGATGCATTTTTTGGAATGAATAGAATAATAGGACAGATAATAACTAATGCTCAGAATTACTACGAAAATTATGTTATTCCAAAAAAGGCAAGGGGCTCATATGATTATGACAGGCAAAAAATCAATTCCATATCCGATGAGATAGATAATGGGCTTGCAAAACTTACAGAAAATATAGAAATGTATGAGGCAGAGACCTTGAGAGAAAATATAAATAAAAATAAAGAGAATAATCCCGGAATTAATTTATCTAATGGTGAGCAAAAAATATTTGAAGAAATTATTAATGAATATTTGACCTGAATGAATATATTTGGTAAAATGTATAAAATCTAAAGTGTAAGGCAATTAATATACGATATTATAATGGAAGAGGGAATGTGCATGAAGGAAGGAATTGTATTTGATTATTCGAATGCCGTTGAGTTCGTGGGAAATGATGCGGCAGAGGCCGTAAAGGAGGCTGCGTGCGCAGCGAAAAGAACGCTTGTGGAAAAGAGCGGAGAGGGTAATGATTATCTTGGATGGCTTGATCTGCCGGTGGATTATGACAGGGATGAGTTTGACAGGATTATAAAGGCTGCTGAAAGAATCAGGGATGATTCTGAAGTGTTTGTGGTTATAGGTATAGGAGGCTCGTATCTTGGGGCAAGAGCCGCCATAGAATTTCTGAGGCACTGTTTCTATAATAATGTATCCAAGGATATAAGAAAGACTCCGGAGATATACTTTGTCGGACACAATATAAGCTCGTCATATATATCCGGTCTGATTCAGGTGATAGGAGACAGGGATTTTTCGGTAAATGTAATAAGTAAGTCCGGAACCACGACGGAGTCTGCAATTGCTTTTCGTATATTTAAAGAACTGCTGGAAGCAAAGTATGGAAAGGAAGGAGCGGCTGCAAGAATATATGCGACCACGGATAAAGAAAGGGGAGCGCTGAAGAAACTGGCTGATGAATCCGGATATGAGACATATGTCGTTCCGGATGACGTCGGAGGCAGATATTCTGTTCTTACCGCCGTTGGACTACTGCCGATTGCCGTAAGCGGGGCAGATATCGGAGAGCTTATGAGGGGCGCTGCCGCAATGAGAAAGATATGTCTTGAAAAGGACTATTATGACAATCCGGCAGTAATGTATGCCGCACTCAGAAATGTTTTATATAACAATGGCAAATCTGTTGAGATAGTAGCGAACTTTGAACCATTTATGCATTATATAAGCGAGTGGTGGAAGCAGTTGTACGGAGAAAGTGAGGGAAAGGATCATAAGGGACTTTTTCCGGCATCGGTGGATCTTACCACGGACCTTCACTCTATGGGTCAGTTTATTCAGGATGGAGCAAGGATAATGTTCGAAACGGTTATAGAGATTGTGGAGGACGGATGTCCTATTGTGATGTCCGAGGAACCTGATAATATGGATGGTCTTAACTATCTTACGGGTCTTACGCTTGATTCGGTCAATAAGAATGCAATGCTTGGTACAAGAATCGCTCATGTTGACGGCGGAGTACCTAACCTTATCGTCAGGGTAAAGGACAGGTCGGAATATAGTCTTGGAGAATTATTCTACTTCTTTGAATTTGCGTGCGGGGTAAGCGGATATATGCTGGGCGTGAACCCGTTTAATCAGCCGGGAGTTGAGGATTATAAGAGAAATATGTTCGCACTTCTTGGTAAACCCGGTTATGAAGAGGAAAAAGAAGAACTGTTATCAAGGATATGATTATAATCCGATGCATGAGTAAAAAAAGAGCTGCGGGCATCTTACTGATGCGGCAGCTCTTAGTGTTGATATAAAGTCATTAGTTAGAAATAGCACTTACCGGGCAAACACCTGCACATGTTCCACATTCGATGCAAGTTGCTTCGTCAATTTCGAAATGAGAATCGCCCTCTGCAATTGCGCCTACAGGACACTCGCCTGCACATGTTCCGCAACTAATGCAATCATCAGAAATCTTATAAGCCATAATATTTACCTCCTTGCTTAAAATAATAATGTTATTTTAATACATAAAGGACTAAAAAACAAGACTTTTTATTATATTGGATTTAGGGTTTATAAAATAATCTTTTTAATCTAACATATCAGGCGTGATAAGCACGCTAATCTAGCAGTCGTTAACTGTGCCGAATCGGCACGCACAGGAGAAGCGGCAGAGGAATTTCTGTATATATGAGTATTCTGTGTTGACGCCCCCTTGACGTTGTTTGAGGTATGATTTATACTGTTCACCATAAATAAACAGATTGCATAGGAGGATAATAGATATGACACAGGTTAATAAAGAAATGATCATAGCTGATATTCTTGGCGTTGACCCTACTATAGCGCCTATACTGATGGCGGCAGGCATGCATTGCATAGGATGTCCGTCTGCACAGGGAGAGTCTCTTGAGATGGCAGCTATGGTTCATGGGCTTGAAGCTGATACTCTTGTGAATAGGATAAATGAATATCTGAAAGTCAAATCAGAAAAAAAAGATTGACAGTTTACTGCTGGTATTGTGTAAATGATACAGACTATAAGGTGCAATCCGCGACGAAAGTTGCGGATTGCATTTCGTATTATATCGTGACATTGATGGTTATGGCGGTGTTATATGGAATCATGTGGAGATATAGGAGTGAGCGAATATGAAAATAAATCTTAAAAGTATATTTTTGTTGCCCGAAATGAGCATATTATATGGTTGCGCAATCCCAAAATGTGCTTGTTTCGCTGGTACAGACGGTAAGCATAGATATGATAGGAGGGGACGTTCTGCCATGATCGAGGTTAAGGATGTGTCTTTGACACTTAATAAATATCAGATATTAAAAAATGTGACGATTAGCGTAAATAAGGGCGAGGCGTTTAACGGACTTGACAGGAAAATGACTGCCATTTAGGGTGTGAATCACCATAAATCGGCAGTCATATCTGTATATCTGCTTACAGTGATGAAAGCACCTGTACAGCGTTATCACTGATAATAACATCGCAATACTCCATAAGGTGGGAAGCCGTTGCATATGATGAACGTTCGGCTACTCCGTACTCCAGGATAATGTTACAGGTTTTTTCAAAATCATCTTCATTAATACCATCATCATGGAGAAGCATATAATATCTGTGATTGCTGTTATTCTTATATACACTGTTACGTTGGTGATAAATGTCTGATATATCTCTGGACACATGAATGATATCGTCAAGAGAGGAGAATGAGAACAGCGCCTCAGTATCTGCTTTATGCAAAGCATGAGAAGCCGTGTTAACATAAACCTTGTCAGCCTTTGCAGCCTCCGGTGCGGGATTCTCAGAATTCTCATCCTGCATCTCTGTTAAATCCGCATCTTCTACACCTTTTGTGTATCTGTTAAATCGTTCTATAAGTTCCTCGGCAATACCTTTCGCAACGCCTTCGCCATCCGTATCTTCGTCTCCCGGAGACAGTTTTGAGAACTTTCTGTTGAGATCATCAGGATTATCAACCTTCGTTATAACCAGTATAAGTGTTTCCTTTGAAATAGGAATCGCTTCAATCATAAGAGGAATGTCATCAGCTTCAAAACCAAATTCATAAGAAGCCTGCTGCATCATATCCCTGAATAATGCCTTTGCCTTTTCTGAACCGTAAGCAAGTTCACTGAATTTGAGTTCACGGTCAACCAAATCCTGATGACTCAGTGTACATCTTATCTGATTGTCGCTTATTTTTTCAATCTTCATACAGGGGACACTCCTTTCTTTGGCTGAATAAAGCCTGTTTATTGTATAAGAAAGTATAATTTATAATATAAATAAAGTCAATAGGATTATTTGTACAATAGGATGCCAATAAATGTAAGAAAACTCCGCATATTTGCACAAAAATCCTTATAGATAATTGTATATTTAGTCAATTGTAGAAATATTCCTTTTTATATTATAATCTTTTTGTGAGACGCTGTGTGAACCCTCAGAAAGGGGGGACATGGTAAGGAGCAATTCTGTTTGATCTTATATTCTATAATATATCAATATATCATTAACGGATCTTTTGCAGATAATCCCGAAACAGATTATTTTGACTGACAAACGATTAAAATGTGTTCATGAACGTCTCATATTACATTTGCGGAGAGGAGTTGGTATATTGCCCGTGGAACGTATACACCACAACTATCTGCACCTTGCCATGGGCAGTCGATATGAAGAAACGAAGATATAATAATAACAAAAAGAAGATGTATAACTGGATCAGAGGCGAGATACGCAAAGCTGAGAAGAAGGGGATACATGTTAATGTCTGCGGCGTCAGGTATTCGTCTGATGATACAGGAAAATTATATCAGGTGCTTGAGGACGCCGTATACATGGAGGATTATCTTTGTGATGAGGAGGGACGGATTGTTCAGATTAATTTTGATAAAATAAATCAGCTGTAAACAGTAATAATAACATGCAGGCAGACTGCAGGATACATGATTTTTGAAGACGCACATTCAGTCAATTATTTATCTGAATGTGTGTTTTCATTTGAGATTAAATATGTTAGTATATAGATATATGACAAACGGAGGATATGTTAATGGACAAAAGGATAAAACTGATTTCGGCTGTTACGGTTGTCGTAATAATCGGACTGATGACCGCATTTTTAATATATAAATTTTCGCCATCCAAAGAGGTAATGGACTTGTCTGAATATTATAATATTACGTCCCGGGAGGAGATGGCGATTATTCTTCAGGATTCCATATCTGATGAAAAGGGTCTGTATATTGACGGGGTGCCGTATGTGAGCTATTCAATGGTAAAGGAATTGTTTAATAAGAAATTTTACTGGGATGCGAACGAACAGATAATGATACTTACAAGGCCGCAGGAGATAATAAAGATTACGCCGGAGGTCTCGGAAGTGTCGGTAAATAAGGGAAATGTTTCGAAGGAATATGCAGTTGTCAGGCTGCATAATGATGTTCCGTATATTGCCATGCCATATGTACAGGAGACGTCGGATATCACGTATCAGACATACGAACTTCCCAACAGAATCGTTATTCAGTATAAGTGGGGAATCAATGAACTTGCGGCGACGGTGAGAAAAAAGGCTGCCATAAGATATGAGGACAGTATTAAGAGTCCGATACTCGCTACAATTTCTCCGGACGATGAGGTTGTGTGCGTTGATACTGACGAGGATGTGAGCAGAGGATTTTCGAAGATAATATCGGAGGATGGAATTATCGGCTATGTTAAGACGAGAAAGCTCAATGAAAGCTCGTACAGAACAAGGGAATCCTCATATGTGGCACCGGAATATGTCCATATAACAAAGGATTATGATATATGCATGGTATGGCATCAGGTTACCAATGCATCTGCCAATGGGGGACTCCTTACCCTTCTTAACAGCACTAAGGGTGTCAACACAATATCTCCGACATGGTTTTCGGTTAAGGATAATCAGGGTAACATATCTTCTCTGGCGGACGAGACTTATGTTCAGAGGGCGCATAATGCGGGCGTAGAGGTATGGGCGCTTTGTAATGATTTTGGTGCAGACGTGGATATTTCAGTGGTTCTGTCCCATACGAAAAGCCGTGAACGTCTGGAGAATAAACTTTTGAGCATGGCTATAGAATATAATCTTGATGGAATCAATATAGATTTTGAAAATATAAAGGAAGAGGGCGGAGAAGATTTTATCCAATTCATCAGGGAAATGTCAGTAAAATGCAGCAATAACGGAATAGTTCTTTCGGTGGATAATTATGTGCCGGTTTCATACAGGGAATATTATAATTATGAGGAACAGGGCGAAGTTGCAGATTATGTGGTAATCATGGCATATGATGAACATTACAGCGGAAGCGAAGAGGCGGGCTCCGTATCGTCGGTTGGCTTCGTGAGGGATGCGGCTGAAAAGATTGGTGAAATGGTAAGTAAGGACCGTGTGATTATGGCACTTCCGTTCTATACAAGGCTGTGGGAGCTGTCCAAGGACGGTCTTAGTTCTGCCGCATACAGTATGAGTGGTGCGCAAAGTATACTTGACGATCGCGGTATTGAGGCTGCATGGAACTCTGAAACAGGACAGTATTATGCGGAATATCAGGAGGATGGTTCTACATTCAGTATATGGCTTGAGGAGGAAAAATCCATAGAAGAGAAGCTTAGGACTGTTACGGATAGTGGTATCAGTAATGTAAGCTTTTGGAGAATGGGATTTGAAAAAACAGAGGTTTGGAATACGGTCGTGAAATATATTAATGCCGGTCAGCATTAATATATTCCAGTATTCCCTGACATATTGCATCAGCAGTTTTTTCGCGGTAGGCAGTATCTTTAAGCAGCGATTCCTCGGAATAGTTGCTTAGGAATCCGCATTCTACTATGACGATTGGGCAGGATGTATTTTTAAGGAGATAGTAGCTTGTATCGGCTTTCGGCTGTCTGTGATTGTCAGGATTCTGAAGCCGTATAAGGGCATTTTGTATATATTCTGCGAGGATACCGGAATCGGTCGTCTCATTTTCGGTTCCATAATAGAACACCTGCGCTCCGGATACGCCTGTATCAGGAAAGCTGTTCTGATGGATGCTTATGACAAAGTCGGGTTCGGTCTTTTCTATTATCTCTATCCTGTGGTTAAGGTCGTCAGTTTTTTTGTTGGTACATTCGGGTGAACATAAAGCTTCATCCTGTGTTCGTGTCATTACTACAGCTAAGCCGTTGGCCTCAAGTCTACTTTTAAGAAGAAGTGCAACGGATAAGTTGACATCCTTTTCGAGGGTTCCGGTTATGCCTATTTTTCCCGGATCATAGCCTCCGTGTCCGGGGTCTATCACGATGGTTTTTTGGGGCTTCCACTCAGGAAGCATGTTGCTTACATATAACGAATATACGTTGTCAAACAGCGTGGCAGTGCCGCATCCTACGATAAAAAATGCGACTAAAAGGCTTAATTTTAACCTGATTCTGTTCATTGCATGATCCTGAATATGTTTTTATACAGAATATTATCCAAACGGTTTTATTATGCCCATCTTATGCTGGACGAAAAAGTGCAAATGGTATATTATATATGTTTAGTGAGGTTGTAAAATCAGCTATGCCCGATACGATTATATATGAGATAAGTAAGGATATCACCAGTGAAGAATATGAATATATCAGAGAAGCCGGTTCTGTTATAAGAAGGGGCGGTCTTGTTGCGTTTCCGACAGAGACTGTGTACGGACTTGGCGGAGATGCGCTCAATCCCGCAGCCTCAGGCAGAATATACAGTGCGAAGGGAAGACCTTCTGACAATCCCCTTATAGCTCATATTGCAGATATAAGCCAGCTCGATATGCTTGCATACGAGGTGCCCGATGTGGCGATGAGGCTTATGAAGCGTTTCTGGCCGGGACCTCTTACGATTATTCTTAAAAAGAAGAAAGAAGTTCCGTATGAGACCACAGGTGGCCTTGATACGGTAGCGGTGAGAATGCCGGATAATCCCATTGCGCTTGCATTCATCAGGGAGGCGGGAGTTCCCATAGCGGCGCCAAGTGCCAATCTGTCCGGTAAACCCAGTCCGACCAATGCCTGGCATGTCAGATGTGACCTCTATGGCAGGATTGATATGATACTTGACGGCGGTCCTGTGAATATAGGGATTGAGTCTACCATAGTTGACCTTACGTCAGAATTGCCGGTGGTGTTAAGACCCGGTTACATAGATATGAATATGCTTTCTGAGGTGGCGGCAGGTGTAGAGAAGGATCCTGCCATCTTAGGAGTTCCTGATAAGAATATAAGACCTAAGGCACCCGGAATGAAGTACAGGCATTATGCGCCGGAGGGTGAACTTACAATTGTATCGGGAGATCCTGACAGGATTCCGGAGCGTATTAACATGCTTGCCAGACGCCATGATGAGGCTGATGTGGGAGTTATTACCACAGACGAGAACCGTCACAGGTATGATTATGGAAAGGTTGTATGCATAGGGGAAAGAAGAGATGAGCTCAGTGTGGCGCGCTCCCTTTACGGTGCGTTAAGAACAATGGACGAGTATCGTATAAAGTATATATATGTAGAAGGATTTTCCGATGAAAATCTGGGAGATGCCATAATGAACAGATTGATGAAGGCGGCGGGTTATAAGATTATTTACGTGTAGCCTGTTTCGTTCAGACATTTGTTATGATAAGGAAGAGTGTGTATGAAATTTGACAGGATAATATTTGTGGGAAATGATAATATATGCAGAAGTATTATGGCAGAGGCTGTTTTTCGGCATCTATATAAAAGTAAGGATGACGGACCGGAGATAATGTCAAGGGGGCTTGCTGTTTTATTTGAGGAGCCGTATAATCCCAAGGCGATGCTTATACTCAGGATGCATGACATTATATTTGATGAGAACCTTTCCGTACAGCTTTCCGCAGAGGAGCTTCTTGGTGATACGCTCGTGCTTACAATGGGATTTACGGAGAAACTCAGAATATTAGAAGATTATGGGTATGATGGAGAAATATATACCTTAAAGGAATTTGTCGGCAATGATGACGAGCTTCTGGATCCGTATGGAGAAGAGCTTGATATATATGAGGCCTGTTATCAGGATATATATGAGATAGTAGAACAGGTTGTAAAGAAATTATACGAGGAGGAAATGCTATGATAGCCATAGGAAGTGACCACGGAGGTTACGAGTTAAAGCAGGAGATAATAGGATACCTTAAGGAATCGGGAATTGAATATAAGGATTACGGTACGTATACAAGTGATTCCTGCGATTATCCGGTGTACGCAAAAAAGGTTGCGAAGGCAATTTTAAGCGGAGAATGTGAAAGAGGGATACTGATATGCGGAACGGGTATCGGAATATCCATCACTGCCAATAAATTCAAGGGAATACGCGCAGCGCTCTGTCATGACTGCTTCAGCGCTCAGGCAACCAGGGAGCACAATGATGCCAATATCGTGGCAATGGGTGCAAGAGTGGTTGGAGCCGGACTTGCGATAAAGATAGTTGATACATTTCTTCATACTGAATTTTCGGGTGATCAAAGGCATATCAACAGAATCAGACAGATAGAAGAAGATATGGAGTGAGTGATATGAAGATAGGATTTATCGGATGCGGCAATATGGCTAAGGCAATAATTGCCGGACTTATCAATAAGGGAACGTTTCTTCCGGAGGAAATCATTGCGTCGGATATGAGCGCTGAAACGCTCGCGGAGGCAAAGAACTCGTATGGGATAAACACAACCATTAACAACAGTGAGCTTGTATTAAAATCTGAGATGATACTTCTTGCGATAAAACCGCAGGTTCTTGCTTCGGTTATAGATGAGATAAGGGATACGGTAAGCGAGAATAAACTCATTATATCGATAGTGGCAGGACAGAGTGTTGAACGCATAGAATCATTATTTGGAAGGAATATTAAGCTTATAAGGACGATGCCGAATACGCCCGCTCTGTGTGGGGAAGGAATGACTGCGGTATGTGCCAACGGTAATGTTACTGAGGTGGAGCTGGCGTATGCATTAAAAATACTTAAGAGTTTTGGAAAAGCTGAGGTTATCTCTGAGAAGCTTATGGACGCAGTGGTTGCCGTTTCGGGCAGTGCTCCGGCATATGTCGCCATGTTCATTGAGGCAATGGCTGATGCTGCCGTTTCTGAGGGTATGCCCCGCGCTCAGGCGTATACATTTGCGGAACAGGCAGTGTATGGAACTGCAAAGCTGCTTGTCGATACAGGTATGCATCCCGGAGTGCTTAAGGATATGGTCTGCTCCCCGGCCGGAACTACAATCGAGGCGGTAAGAGTGCTTGAGGAAAAAGGGTTTAGAAGCGCTGTGATTGAAGCTATGAAAGCCTGTGCAAATATTTCTTCAAAACTCTGATATTATAGTGGACTTTCGCCTGTTTTGGTGCTATAATACAGGCGGTGGATTGGGGAATATTAACAATGGGAAAAAGAAAAAAGAAACAGATGCAGCCGTCTGAGATATCAGAGATCGCAAAGGGTATATCAATGATCATACAGATAGGAATCAGTATGATGGTGCCGATATGTCTGTGCTTGTTTTTAGGATATAAGCTGGATGCGTGGCTGGAAACAAACTGTTTTATGATTATCTTTATAATTCTTGGTTGTCTGGCAGGAATCCGGAGTGTATATTCCATTACCAAAAGTTTTTATTCAAAGGATCTAAAGAAAGAACAGGAGAAACAGAAGTATTTTTCGGATCTGTACAGTGAGCACGAAAAGAACAAAAGTGAAAACAAAGAAGACCGACACCGGTAGTATTGGAGGCAGGCATGGAAGAGGGGATAAGGACATATCGTGAGATGGCGGTTGCAATTATATTTCAGATAATTGTATACGCTGTTGCAGGCGCTTTTATAAGCGGTCAGTATGTCATTTTTCCGGTGAGCGTGGCTATAGGCGGCGCGGTTGCCATGGGAGCCCTCATCAATATGCGAAGATGTATTGATATAGCACTTGATCTTGATTCCGTATCTGCAAGAAGGTATGCTACAAGACAGTCCCTTATCAGGATTGCGACGATGGGACTTTCTTTGTGTGTTGCGTTCTTTTTCAGGGATTATATTAATCCGTGGGGTGTTCTTGTGGGCATTTTTTCATTAAAAATTTCGGCTTATCTTCAGCCGGGTGTTCACAGATGCTTTGATTTATTAAAGAAAAGGAGGATAAGAGGTAAGTGATGTCAGTATTGACCCAGAGTACGCAGGGTGTTTGGCTTATGCTTAGCGACAGTACGTCTGACCTGAGTTTTTTCGTTGAGGGATATGCTAAGTTTAATCTGTTTGGACAGACATTATATATTACAACGACGCATGTATGTATGAGTATCATATTTGCAGCGCTTGTTATATTTGCTGTTATAGCCAACAGGGTTATACGGAAGGCTGACCCGCAGAAACCGCCTAAGGGTTTTTTGAATGTTATCGAGCTTATTGTTGAATCAGCAGATAATATGCTTATAGGCGCAATGGGCGAAAAACACGGACCGAGATTTGCCAACTATGTAACTTCGCTATTTGCTTTTTTATTGTTATGTAATCTCAGTGGTCTTGTAGGGTTCAGACCTCCGACGGCAGATTTTGGTGTCACATTCCCGCTGGCGCTCATTACATGGGTTCTGATCCAGTATAACGGAATAAAATATCAGAAATGGGGCAAGCTAAAGGGCTTGTTTGAACCGATGTTTTTATTCTTCCCGATTAATGTCATCAGTGAATTTTCAACACCGGTTTCAATGTCGTTGCGTTTGTTCGGTAATCTGTTCTCGGGAACACTGATGATGGCATTAGTATATGGTCTGCTTAAGGTGTTTGCCATAGGATGGCCGGCGTTCCTGCATGTATATCTTGATGTATTTGCGGGTGCGTTGCAGGCATACGTATTCGTAATGCTTACTATGGTATTCATATACAACCAGATCGGAGAAGAGGATTAGCAGGTAAAATTATTTAAATTTATTTACATTTAATATTAAGGAGGATTCTATAATGGAAGGAATTTCAAGTGAAGCATTTGTATTGGGATGTTCAGCAATCGGAGCAGGTTTGGCAGTTATCGCAGGTATCGGACCTGGTGTTGGTCAGGGTATAGCGGCAGGCTATGGAGCTGCAGCAGTAGGACGTAACCCGGGAGCCAGAGGAAGTATCATGTCAACGATGCTCTTAGGACAGGCTGTAGCAGAGACAACGGGTCTTTATGGTCTCGTTGTAGCGTTACTGTTAATGTTCGTTAAGCCATTAATGCCGTAAATAAGCCTTTGTTTATCAGAAAAGGATCTAAGGAAGGAGGCTTATAACATTGGATAGCATATTGGCAGTTCAGAATATGTCGGTTACACTGGCAGAAGAGGGCGGCGTATGGAAGAGAATATTCGGTCTGGACGCCCAACTTCTCTTTGATACATGTATAACGCTTGTTGCGATGCTTGTTTTGTTCGTATTGCTTTCATATCTGTTATTCAATCCTGCAAGAGCGCTTATAAAGAAACGTCAGGCTCTTATTGCCAATGATATGGCAGATGCAAAGAAAGAGAAGGAAGAGGCTATTGCATTTAAAGAAGAGTATGATTCCAGGCTTAAGGCAGTCAAGGTTGAGGCTGATGAGATTATGAGTCAGACCAGGAAGAAAGCTAAAAAGCAGGAAAATGAGATAGTAGAGGAAGCAAAAGAAGAGGCTCACAGAATCATTAACAGAGCACACAAGGAAGCTGAGCACCAGAAGAATAAGGCACGGGATGAGATGAAGAAAGAAATGATTTCCGTTGCCACGCTTATGGCGGAAAAGATGGTTGCCGTATCCATGGATGAAAAAAGCCAGAATGAAATGATTGATAATGCACTTAAGGAAATGGGTGAGAGCACATGGCAAAATTAGTATCCAAAATATATGGAGACGCTTTATTTGATCTTGCCCTCAGTAAGGATATATTGAAGGATGTGTGGGATGAGGTTAATGCAGTAGGTCAGATATGGAAGGAAAATTCTGAGCTTGCGGCGCTCATGGAACACCCGCGCATTGATATAGAAGAGAAGACTCAGATTATAAAGAATATATTTGATGGAAGAGTCTCTGTTGTTATGACGGGTTTTCTTCTTACTGTGCTTGAAAAGGGACGCACCTCTGAGCTTAAGAATATATTCGATTATTTTACAGACAGGGCAAGGCAATACTATAAGATTGGTGTGGCATATGTTACCTCAGCTGCTACGCTGACAGAGGAGCAGAAGGAGCGTATTAAAAAAAGACTTATTGAGGTCACACAGTATGTTGAATTCGTGATGAACTACAGTGTTGATCCGAATCTCATAGGCGGAATGATCATTCGCATAGGAGACCGTGTCATGGATAACAGTGTTAAGAATAAGATTAATACATTGTCCAGAACACTTATGGGTATTCAGTTAAATCAGTAAATAAGTGAAAAGGAGGGTGCTTTGGGAAAATGAATTTGAGACCGGAAGAAATCAGTTCTGTGATAAAAGAACAGATTCAGAGATACAGTGCCGGATTTGAAGTGTCAGATGTTGGTACGGTAATTCAGGTGGCTGACGGTATTGCCAGAATCCATGGACTTGAGAAGGCCATGCAGGGCGAGCTGTTAGAATTCCCTAATGAGATATACGGAATGGTGCTTAATCTCGAAGAGGATAATGTCGGCGCCGTTCTGTTGGGTGACGCAAGCAATATTAATGAGGGCGACACAGTTAAGACAACAGGAAGAGTTGTTGAGGTTCCCGTAGGCGACGCAATGCTGGGAAGAGTTGTTAATGCACTCGGACAGCCGGTTGACGGTAAGGGACCTATAGAAACAGACAAATTCAGACAGATTGAAAGAGTAGCTTCGGGTGTTATTTCCAGAAAATCAGTTGATACCCCTCTTCAGACGGGTATCAAGGCTATAGATACGATGGTGCCGATTGGTCGTGGACAGCGTGAGCTTATTATCGGAGACCGACAGACAGGAAAAACAGCTATAGCTATAGACACGATTATTAACCAGAAGGGACAGGGGGTTAACTGTATATATGTTGCCATAGGACAGAAAGCCTCAACTGTTGCCGGTATAGTTAAGGTTCTTGAAGAGCATGGTGCAATGGATTATACAACAGTTGTCGTATCCACGGCAAGTGAGCCTGCACCACTTCAATACATTGCTCCGTATTCGGGTTGCACAATGGGCGAGGAATGGATGGAGCATGGCAAGGATGTGCTTGTTGTATATGATGATCTTAGTAAACATGCTGTAGCATATCGTACACTTGCGCTTCTTCTTAGAAGACCGCCGGGACGAGAGGCATATCCGGGTGACGTATTCTATCTTCACTCAAGACTGCTTGAGAGAGCGGCAAAGCTTAGTGATAAACTGGGAGGAGGCTCGCTTACTGCGCTTCCTATCATCGAGACGCAGGCAGGCGATGTGTCCGCTTATATACCTACCAATGTTATATCAATTACAGACGGACAGATATATCTTGAAACTGAGATGTTTAATTCAGGTTTCAGACCTGCAGTCAATGCGGGGCTGTCGGTATCCAGAGTAGGTGGTTCCGCACAGATTAAGGCTATGAAGAAGATTGCCGGTCCTATCCGTATTGAGCTGGCGCAGTTTAGAGAACTTGCGGCATTCTCTCAGTTTGGCTCAGACCTTGATGAGGATACCAGACTTAAGCTTGCACAGGGTGAAAGGATCAGGGAGATACTTAAGCAGGATCAGTATAAGCCGATGCCTGTACAGTATCAGGTAATTATCATATATGCTGCCGTAAATAAATATCTTCTTGAAATTGAAGTGGGTAAGATACTTGATTTCGAAAAAGGATTGTTCGAGTATCTGGATTCCAAGTATCCTGAGATACCTTCAAATATCCGTGATGAGAAGGCTATTTCCGATGAGACGGAGGAGCTTCTTAAGAAGGCCATACCTGAGTACATTAAGGAGTTTAAAGGAAATTAAACCGGCATTGTGCGGATAGGAGGAATATTATGGCTACGATGAGAGATATCAAAAGGCGTAAAGAGAGTGTTTCAAGTACGGGTCAGATTACCAAGGCCATGAAGCTTGTTGCCACAGTCGGAGATATTATGCATCCGTATATGAAGGGGCATGCTTCTGATAAAAAGGCTGTTATTGTGATAACTTCTAACAGAGGTCTTGCCGGCGGATACAATGCCAATGTTGTAAAGCTTATAACAAAGGACGAGAGATTTTCACCTGACAATACAGTAATATATACCATAGGAAGAAAAGGAGCTGCTACATTAGGCGGGCTTGGATATGAGATAAAAGAGGATTATTCAGAAGCTATCAATTCACCATTATTTGCAGATGCGGTGGAGATAGGGCGTGACGTCCTTAGCGCATACGAGAAGGGTGAATTTGGTGAGATATATCTTGCGTATACTGTTTTTAAGAATACAGTTACCCATATTCCTACTCTGCTTAAACTGCTTCCTATGAATATAGAAGCAGAAGATTCCATTGAGGATGAGAAGGTTTCTGATATAGACAGACTGACGCTTATGAATTATGAGCCGGAAGCAGAAGAAGCGCTTAAGCTTATAGTTCCAAAGTATATCAACAGTCTGGTCTTTGGAGCTTTAGTAGAAGCAGTTGCCAGTGAAAATGGAGCAAGAATGCAGGCTATGGATTCCGCTACCAATAACGCAGAGGATATGATAGCCGATCTTACACTTAGATATAACCGTGCAAGACAGGGCGCGATTACTCAGGAGCTTACGGAGATAATTGCAGGTTCGGCAGCGGTTGAATAATACTTTGATAAGCCATGTGTATGTGGCAGAATGGAGGAAATAATGGCAGAAAATATAGGTAAGATTACCCAGATAGTCGGAGCTGTCCTTGATATAAGATTTGCTGCCGGAGTTCTCCCTGAGATATATGATGCAATTGAGGTTAAAACTAATGACGGTGGAAAGCTTGTATTAGAGGTTGCCCAGCATCTGGGAGATGATACAGTACGCTGTATAGCCATGGGACCTACGGACGGACTGGTTCGAGGCATGGAAGCAGTAAGTACGGGAGCTCCAATTACGGTTCCGGTCGGAGAGACCACGCTTGGACGTATGTTTAATGTATTGGGCGAGCCGATTGACGAGAAGCCGGCACCAAAGGCAGAGGCATATCATCCTATTCATAGAAAGGCTCCAAGCTTTGAGGAGCAGTCAACCACAACGGAGATACTTGAGACGGGTATCAAGGTAGTAGACCTTCTGTGTCCATATCAGAAAGGCGGTAAAATAGGACTGTTTGGAGGAGCCGGTGTTGGAAAGACGGTTCTTATTCAGGAGCTTATAACCAATATTGCCACCGAGCACGGTGGATATTCGGTGTTTACCGGTGTTGGCGAGCGTACAAGAGAAGGAAACGACCTTTATTATGAAATGATTGAATCCGGTGTTATAGATAAGACTACCATGGTATTTGGTCAGATGAATGAGCCGCCGGGAGCAAGAATGAGAGTTGGTCTTACCGGTCTTACCATGGCGGAGTACTTCCGTGACAAGGTCGGAAAGGACGTATTGTTATTCATAGATAATATTTTCCGTTTCACCCAGGCAGGTTCAGAGGTTTCGGCGTTATTGGGACGCGTGCCGAGCGCCGTTGGTTATCAGCCTACGCTTCAAACGGAAATGGGTGCTCTTCAGGAGAGGATTACATCCACAAAGGATGGTTCCATAACATCAGTTCAGGCTGTATATGTGCCGGCCGATGACCTTACGGACCCGGCTCCTGCAACGACATTTGCACATCTTGATGCAACGACGGTTCTTTCGCGTTCTATCGTTGAGCTTGGAATCTATCCGGCTGTTGACCCGCTTGAGTCTACATCCAGAATACTTGATCCGAGAGTTGTCGGCGAAGAGCATTATAAGGTTGCCAGAGGAGTTCAGGAGATTCTTCAAAAGTACAAGGAATTGCAGGATATTATTGCTATTCTTGGTATGGATGAGCTTTCTGAGGAAGATAAGCTTTTGGTTGCAAGAGCAAGAAAGATACAGAGATTCCTGTCACAGCCGTTCCACGTGGCTGAGCAGTTTACAGGTCTTCCGGGGCAGTATGTACCGCTTTCGGAGACTATACAGGGATTCAGGGAGATAATAGAAGGTAAACATGACGATATACCTGAGAGTTATTTCCTTAATGCAGGTAATATTGACGACGTCCTTGCAAGATATAATAACAAATAATGTAAGGGGGTTATCAGTATGGCAGACAATAAGACATTCAGACTTCGTATTATCGCTCCCGAGCGTATATTCTATGAAGGCGATGTTGATATGGTTGAGCTTAATACTACGGAAGGCGAGATAGGTATTTTGCCGGAACATATTCCGCTTACAACAATTATTGCACCGGGTGTATTAAAAATAACCGACGGTGAAGAAATAAAAGAGGCGGCGCTTCTTGAAGGATTTATGGAAGTGACGAAGGATATGGTGATAATTCTTGCAGAATCCTGTGAATGGCCGGATGAGATTGATGTAAACCGTGCCGAGGAGGCAAAAATCCGCGCCGAGAGAAGAATCAAGAGTGGAGATTCCGAGATTAATATGACGCGTGCAGAGGCAGCTCTCAAAAGATCCCTCACGAGACTTGATCTGGCTTCAAGGTACAGATAAATATTGTATTTTTTGGACCCCCGGAATGTATATGGGCATTTCGGGGGTTTATTGTTTTGGGAAAATGTATAGAAAATATGTTAAAGGGTAAGAATATGAATACAGAATAGATTATGGCAATAATAATGGAGGATTATCATGATAAGTACAAAAATAAGGATAGTAATTGCATTGTGCGCTGCACTATGCGCCGTGGCAAGCGTGCAGATAGTGCTTAATCATGTATTTCCGGATAGGGTAAGTATAACTGAGGCGTTTGCGGCGGCTGACGATGTCAGTGTGTCGGAATGCATTATTGAGGCAACAGCACAGGTATCGTCGATGGAGCCCTTGCTTTATACTATGAATAGTGCTCTTGGGTATAAGACTGCTTCATATGAGAGAAAGGAAGAGGAAGATATCATATATATCAAATCCGTTTACAGTGATGATGCGACAGAAGTAAATGAGATTATTACTAAAAATAATGTGACTGAGAATACATATTTTCATATTGCCGTTACATTAAAATCCGATATATCAGGCGCCGAGGATATAAAAGGCATGATAGAAGAAGTGTTAGATTCCTATAATGCCAATTATGCCGCCTATATAAGGATAAACGCCATATCGGACGGAAGGATGACGGACGAGCAGTGCAGAAGTTATACGGATAATATTTTTGCGAGACTTAACGCCGGATACGTGTGCGACGGTGCAGATAACGAGTATTATACACAGTATGGTTATACGGATAAGCTTGCCGATACAATAACAGCGGACAATAAGCTGATAAATGTACAGGCAAGCTATAGCTACAATGAGATAAAAGACGCCATGGAAATATCCGTAGGATATCCCATTATCAATGATTCGTATTAATAGAAGCAATTGATATTCCAGTTTTTCCTGCAACGATGACGCCGTCTTCTTTGAATCATTTCGTTGGCCAACGCCTGAAATATCATACTCTCCATTGATTTGTCGGCATGGCAGTTATCTGCGATGCGTCTGGTAATGGTAAGCATCATATCCTTATCGGGATATTCGTCAAACATAAAGCTTCCGTCATATTCAAGTTTGTCGCATTCGTCAGTGATATGTTTTGTGATATCAGAGACGCCGCCAGGAGTTATGCTTTGCATATAGAAGCAGTCCTCGTCTATGGCGTCGCTGCTGTCGTAATTGTAAAAAGGAGAAAACGGCATCTTGTTAAGTCCATCATTATACAAACGTATTCACCCCGGGTTTCAAAATATTATAATGTTATCCTATGCATAATATGCTAAATTGTGTATAGGATATTGTAATTTCGCAAAAATATCTGTAAAATAGACAGAAACCAATAACAGTACTCTGTGTCTGATTAAGGGAGATATTATGTTAAAACATTTATACAAAGGTATGGGGCTGGTTTTTGTATTTGCGGCGGCCCTTTGGTTTTTTGGAAGATATATAGAAGAGATAAATGTATATACGCCCGGCAATACCGTAGAAGCAGGGAGCGAAACATACCCTGTTATATATCTTGGCGCATCGGGTCATGATATGAACAGGTTGTACGGATACAGCGCCAATATACCGGTGGGGATGATGAGGGAATCCATAACCGTCCTTGATGATGGTAAGCTCATCGATATAAACATACGGGAATATGAGACTCCGATTAATAAGCTTAATTATGAAATTCGCTCGTGCGATACGAGTGAGCTTATGGATTCGGGTTCCGTAAGTGCGCTTACAGATGAGGACGATAGGCGAATATGCAGCATAAAGCCGGATTGCGAATTTGAGACAAGCATGGAATATTCGCTTAAACTTACGCTGGTTACAAATGTAAGCAGGAAGATAAATTATTATACAAGAATCAAGTATTATCCGGAAGAGTGCCATGTGTCGGAGAAAATGGATTTTGTTATGGATTTTCACGATATGACCATAAAAAAGGATGAGGCTGTGGCGACATACATTGAGCCGCAGGATACTACGGATAACACGACACTTGCATATGTGAATATTCATTCCTCATTTTCAAATGTGACGTGGGGACTTCTTGAACCGACGGTTACAACTGATATTATTCCGTCGATAAGAGAGATTAATATTGAGACTGCTGCGATTTCTCTTGACTATTATGCCACTGCGCAGACTGATGCGGGAGGCGAGACATTCTATGTAAGGGAGTATTATCGTATCAAATATACACCTGAAAGGATGTATCTTCTCTGGTACGAAAGAACAATGGAGAGTCTGTTTGACGTATCGCTTTCCAGTCTTAATAAAAGCGATCTTAATATGGGGATTACGCCCGATACTGATATGCAGATTGTGGTAAATGGCGCCTCCACAAGGGTTTCGTTTGTAAAGCTTGGTGATGTGTATATGTACGATCTTGCGGAAAACAGGCTTAACAGGATCTATTCCCAGTATTATGAGCAGGATATGAGTGAAAGAACGCTTTACAGACAGCAGGATGCCCATATTATATCGATGGATGAGGAGGGCAATGTTACATTTGCTGCATATGGATATATCACACATGGGGGCTACGAGGGCAAAACGGCGGTGATAATCTACAGATACCACGTGTCGGATAATGCGCTTGAGGAGCTTGTATACATTCCGTTTGACAGACCATATCAGCTTATTAAAGAGGATTTTGATAAATACTGCTACATTAATGGAAAGGATGTATTTTATTTTGTTATAGACGGAAGGATATATTCATATGATATTGTAGCGGACAGACTGACGCTTATTTCAGGAAATGCTGCCGGCGGTAATCTGACAATAATCAAAGACAGTAATATATTGGCCTGGGAGGAGAATGGTGAGCTTGTAGTCATGAGGCTTGAGAGCGGAGAGAGAACGGATATACGGCCTTCCGGGAAACGTTATGTAAAACTTATCGGTGTCATAGGTGAGAATATCGTATACGGGACCGGTAAGGATTCGGATATAACGCATGCGGCGGACGGAACAGTACAGCATATCATGCAGAAGCTTGACATTATAGATCCGGATGGTAATATCGTTAAGACATATAAGATAAAGAAGCGCTACATTTCCAATGCCTATGTCAATGAAAATGTTGTGTATATTGAGAGGGTAAAAAAGAATTCTGACGGAACCTACACGTCTGTTGCTCCGGATAATATAATTAACAGACTTGATGTGAAGGAGTCGGATGTCAGGCTGACCAAAAGAGTATCGGACAAATCGATGACGGAGTGGTACATGACCTTCCCACAGACATTTGTAATGGAAACATATCCGGATGAGAAGGTCATAAACAAATACATCATTGGCGAAGAGCATGTGCTTAATCTGGATGAATATGAGAAACCTGTCAGATACTACGTATATGCAAAGGGAAGCATAAAATCGTCATTTTCTTCTCCTGCACAGGCGGTGGCATATGCTGATGAAGAGCAGGGTGTAGTTCTTAACCGGGATAACAGGATAGTGTGGGAAAGAGGAGGAAGATTCAACAGCCATACACTGTCAGGAATCGAGAGGGTAAGAACCTCCGGCAGAGCGGACAGCATGGATGCATGTATATATATGCTTCTTCGGTCAGAATATATACAGCTTCACCTCTCTGATATAGGAAAGATGGATGGTGCGGTAACGGACATTCTTTCACAGTACGTGGATGAACCGCTCAATCTTAGCGGAATCACTCTCGATGAGGCGTTGTATTTTGTGAGCAGCGGTTGTCCGGTAATCGCCATGAAGGATGATAAAAATGCAGTTCTGATAACTGCATATACACAGGTTGGTGTAACGATATATGACCCAAAAACGGGACAGACGCAGACGATGTATCATGAAAATGCGGACAGCATGTTCTCGGCTGCAGGCAATATATTTTATTCAGTAATGAAGGAGGCAGATGATTAAATGGATGAAAGGATAGTAAAACTTGCGGATAATCTTGTCAATTTTTCCATGAAGGTGAAGCCTGATGACAAGGTTTATATTGATTATATAGGGGCGGATACCGAACCTCTTGCAAGACAGCTTATAAAGGCCGTTTATCAGGCGAAGGCGGTGCCGTATGTTCACTATACGAGTCAGAGGGTGCTTAGGGAGGTGCTTCTTAACTGCACGAAGGAACAGCTTGAATTCATGGCAGAATATGACTGTGCCATAATGGAGAGGATGGACTGCTATGTTGCGGTAAGAGGTTCTGAAAATGCAGCTGAATTATCGGATGTTCCTCCTGAAAAAATGAAGATGTACGAATTGTACTATAGAAAGGCGGTTCACACTGATATACGCGTTCCTAAGACAAGATGGGTTGTTCTAAGGTATCCTAATGACGCCATGGCGCAGCTTTCGGGGACAAGCAGGGAAGCGTTTGAAGATTTTTATTTTGACGTATGCAATCTCGATTATTCGAAAATGGAAGAAGCCATGAAGCCGCTTGTAAGGCTTATGGAAAGGACGGATAAGGTAAGACTTGTGTCCGTAAACGGAACGGATATCTCTTTTTCCATTAAGGGCATACCGGTGATTCCGTGTGCAGGTCATATGAATATCCCTGACGGCGAGGTATATACGGCGCCGGTTAAGGAGTCCGTAAACGGAGTGATATGCTATAACGCACCATCCATGTATCAGGGTGTAACATACGACGATATAAGGCTTACTTTTAAGGATGGAAAAATCATTAATGCAACTGCTAATTATACGGATAAGATTAACGAGATATTTGATACGGATGAGGGAGCAAGATATGTCGGAGAATTTGCGATAGGCGTAAATCCGTTTATTACAAAACCTATGAAGGACATTTTATTTGACGAAAAGATAAGCGGCTCGATACATTTTACACCGGGAAGCTGTTATGATGAGGCTTCTAACGGAAATAAATCCTCCATACACTGGGATCTTGTGCTTATTATGACTCCCGGATACGGCGGAGGAGAGATATATTTTGACGATGTGCTTATTAGAAAGGATGGAAGATTCGTTATTCCGGAGCTTGAATGCCTGAATCCGGAGAATCTTATGTAAATAAAAATGATACAGCTTCCGGTTACTTTTGAAGAGAGAATGAGAGAGCTTCTGTCGGATGAATATGACAGATTCTGTGAGAGTTACGAAAACCCGAGAATGTACGGATTAAGGGTTAATACGGGTAAGATAACGTGCAGCAGGTTCGAGAGGATAGCGCCGTTTGAGATAAAAAAAATCCCGTGGATAAGTAATGGATATTATTATGATGGAGATAAGGCACAGCCGGCGAAGCATCCGTATTATCACGCAGGTCTGTATTACCTGCAGGAGCCCAGTGCGATGACTCCTGCTGACAGGCTTGATATAGAGCCGGGCGAGGCGGTGCTTGATCTGTGTGCTGCTCCGGGAGGAAAGGCAACAGAACTTGGTGTAAAGCTTAACGGATGCGGAGTGCTTGTCGCCAATGATATAAGTAGTTCCAGAGCGAAGGCTTTATTGAAGAATATAGAGCTTTTTGGAATCAGAAATCCATTTGTTGTAAGCGAGACACCTGCAAAACTTGCCTCATATTTTCCGGGTTTTTTTGATAAGATACTCCTTGATGCACCGTGTTCCGGCGAGGGTATGTTTCGTAAGGATGCATCCGTCATTAAGAATTATCAGTCCTGCGGAGTGGATTATTATGCAAAGATACAGAGGGATATCATACCATACGCTGTTCGTATGCTTGCGCCGGGTGGTAAGCTCTTATATTCCACATGTACATTTTCGCCCAAAGAAAACGAGTGTCAGATAGAGTGGCTGCTTTCTGCATATCCTGAGATGAAACTCATTGACATTGACGGTTATGAGGGATTTGATGCGGGACATCCCGACTGGGCGGGCGGAAATCCCACGCTTCGAAAATGTGTCCATATATGGCCGCACCGCATGGATGGCGAGGGACATTTTCTGGCGCTTTTACAAAAGGATATGTCCGATACATATGATACATACGG
The DNA here is from genome assembly GCA_949292725.1 of uncultured Eubacteriales bacterium. Lineage (GTDB taxonomy): Bacteria > Bacillota > Clostridia > Lachnospirales > Lachnospiraceae > V9D3004. The sequence goes on from CASFAQ010000008.1 coordinate 44,005, forward strand.
CGGAGGGATGAATTCTGTAAACAGCGGTGATAGCGAGTACTTTTTTGAATTTGCAAAGGACCTTAACTGGGATGTGGACAGCAGACGTCTTGAGCTTCGGGGAGAAAGACTGTATTATATGCCGGAGCGTCTTTATAAGCTTTCGGGAATGCGCTTTCTCCGAAACGGACTGCTGCTTGGTGAATGTCGTAAAAAACGGTTTGAGCCGAGTCAGGCGCTTGCCATGGCAATAAAACCCGGAGAATACAGCCGGGTCATCTCTCTTTCACAGGATGACATTCGTGTTGTAAAATATCTTAAGGGTGAGACCATATCCGTATCTGCCGGCGAGACGGGAGATACCGTGAAGGGACTGATACTTTTTTGTGTGGACGGATATCCTCTTGGCTGGGGAAAACTTAATAACGGTATTATCAAGAATAAGTACCATCAGGGATGGAGGCTGATGTAATATAAGGTCCACTGGAAATATGTCGGGACGCATAGCCGTTATGGCGATGCTTACGGCGCTTGCGATGATATTTAGCTATATCGAGACGGTCATACCATTTTTTCCGGCAATACCGGGATTTAAGCTCGGACTTGCTAATATTGTGGTACTTTCAGGATTATACATAATTCCGCCAAGGGATATATTTATCGTGTCGATGATTCGCATTATCCTTATGGGAATACTCTTTTATAATGGAGCGATGCTTCTGTACAGCCTGTGCGGAGGCGTATTAAGCTTTGTTGTTATGTACTGTATGAAGATATGCAGGGCGTTTACGCTCCCTGGCATAAGTGCTGCAGGTGCAGTGGCCCACAATATCGGACAGATAATTGCAGCTTTTCTTATCATAAGAAATGTAAGTATATTTGCATATCTTCCGGTACTGATAATTCTGGGAGTCATAATGGGTGTAATCGTAGGCATTATATCTATGAAGGTAATCAGGATATGGACAAATAAAGAATGAAAGGAATGCAGGTCCATGGCATCTTATTATGCCACAGACCTGCATATTATATTATCCGTATATCTACATATTACATGGATTCATGGAAGGTACGTTTGATAACTTCAAGCTGCTGTTCGCGGCTTAAGCGGTTGAAATTCACGGCATATCCTGACACACGAATTGTAAGGGTCGGATATTTCTCCGGATGATCCATGGCGTCAATCAACACTTCGCGGTTCATTACATTTACGTTCAGATGGTGCGCACCCTGAATAAAGTAGCCGTCAAGTATTGTTACGAGATTCTGCTTCCTTTTATCGTCATCCTTACCAAGCGCGGCAGGTACTATGGAGAAGGTGTTGGAAACTCCGTCCTGGCATATGCTGCGATATGGAATCTTCGATACTGAATTCAGTGAAGCCAAAGCCCCGTTTTCGTCGCGTCCGTGCATCGGATTGGCGCCGGGAGCAAATGGTTCGCCGGCTTTTCTTCCGTCGGGGGTGGAACCGGTCTTTTTACCATACATTACATTGCTGGTTATGGTAAGAGCCGACAGAGTATGGATGGCGTCGCGGTAAAGCGGGTGCTTTTTAAGCTCTCATTGCCGTACTTTGGAAAATCTCCATCTATCTGGAAGTCAACAGCAACTCCGTCTTCATCCCTTACAGGTTTCACTCTGGCAAATTTGATGGCTGAAAGCGAATCAGCAGCAATTGACAATCCTGCAACTCCAAAGGCCGCAAGCCGCTCTGTAAGCGTGTCATGAAGAGCCATCTGGCTGGATTCGTAGGCGTATTTGTCATGCATGTAGTGTATGATATTAATGGTATCCACATATAGTTCGGCTACATAGGACAGTACTTTTTTATAATTGGTAAGTACCTTAGAATATTCAAGTACTTTATCCTCGTCAGAGACAATATCCGGAACAACCTTGATTTTCTTCTTCTCATCCACACCGCCGTTGATGGCGTAGAGAAGGCTTTTTGCCAGATTGGCTCTGGCCCCGAAGAACTGCATCTGCTTGCCCACTGCCATTGCCGATACGCAGCATGCGATACAGTAGTCATCGCCGTAAAGTCCGCGCATCAGATCGTCGTTTTCATACTGAATGGAATCGGTATCGATACTCATCTTTGCACAGTACTGTTTAAATGTATCCGGAAGGTTCTGGCTCCAAAGAACGGTCAGATTAGGTTCCGGTGCAGTGCCAAGATTAGTCAGCGTATGCAGATAGCGGAAAGTATTCTTCGTAACAAGGGTTCTTCCGTCTATTCCCATACCGCCTAAGGACTCCGTAACCCAGGTAGGATCGCCGCCAAAGAGCTCATTATACTCAGGAGTACGCAGGTGGCGCACCATACGCAGTTTGATTACGAACTGATCGATAAGTTCCTGTGCCTCCTCTTCGGTCAGAACACCGTTATCAAGGTCTCTTTGAATGTAGATATCAAGGAATGTGGCGGTGCGTCCGAGAGATGTTGCCGCACCATTATTTTCCTTGATGCCGGCAAGATATGCCATGTAAAGGTTCTGTACTGCCTCTCGTGCGTTCTCGGCAGGTACGGTGATGTCACAGCCATAACTTGCTGCCATTTGTGCCATCTCCGTAAGAGCCCGGATCTGCATCTGAATTTCTTCGCGAAGGCGGATTCTCTCTTCGGTCATTGGACCGTCTAACGCATCCAGATCGTTCTTCTTTTCTTCTATAAGAAAGTCTGTTCCATACAGCGGAACCCTGCGGTAATCTCCTACGATTCGGCCTCTTCCGTATGCATCCGGAAGACCGGTAAGAAGACCGGCAGAACGCGCAAGCCTTGTTCTTTTTGGATAGGCGTCAAATACTCCTTCATTGTGCGTCTTTCTATAAGTGTGAAAATGTTTCTCGATTTCGGGATTCAGCTTATACCCATACTGGTCAAGTGCGGAAACGGCCATTCTCATGCCACCATACAGATTGACGATACGCTTTAACGGTGCATCGGTCTGCAGTCCGACAATAACCTCATTTTCCTTATCGATGTAGCCCGGTTTAAAGTTATTGATACCGGAAATGGCGTCTGTTTCCACATCGATAATGCCCTTTTTTATTTCCTCCAGAATAAGGGCTTCTGCCTTTTCCCATACTTTTTTTGTGCGGGGAGAAATTCCTGACAGGAACGATTCGTCTCCCGTGTAAGGAGTGTAGTTCTTCTGTATAAAGTTTCTAACGTTGACCAGATGCCTCCATTCCCCTGTGTGAAAACCCTGCCATGCTTTGCAATTTACATCAATGCTCACTCTTTTTTCCTCCTGTTTCTTCGTATAACCGGACAGAACGACAGCGCTACGTCCTGCCCCGACTTAGCATATTTCATCCATACGCTGCTGCCAGGTGGCCAATTGGCTGCTGTCCATCGGAGGAGTACCCTCCAGGTCGTATGGGATACCAAGCTTATGATATTTTTCGACACCCAGTACGTGGTAGGGCAGCAGTTCAATTTTTTGCACGTTTTTAAGTTTTTTAACATATTCCAACAGACCGCCGAGATGTTCCTCGCCGTCAGTCAGCCCTGGAGTCACAACATGACGTACCCAAATTGGAGTGTCGGATTGTTGAAGGACGTTAAGAAACGGTTGTGCATCCGAAAACTTTCTCTTCGTGACCATGTTATAGCCCTCCGGGGTGTAGTGCTTCACATCATAAAGCACCAGGTCCGTGTAGGATAGAATATCCTTGTAGTCCTTAGGACTTCCGTTTCCGACTCCTGCCGTATCAAGGCAGGTATGGATTCCCTCTTTCTTCAGGAGTTTTAGCGCTTCAAGCAGAAAATCTTTCTGAAGAAGCGGCTCACCACCGGAAAATGTTACTCCGCCAAACTCTCCATAATAGGGCTTGAACCGGATGAGTCTGCTTACGAGTTCTTCTGCCGGAATTCTGTTGCCACAGTCGTCCGGGAGCTGCCATGTATCCGGATTGTGACAGTATCTGCATCTTAGACGGCATCCCTGCAAAAAGACCACTGAGCGGACTCCGGGTCCGTCTACAAGACCCATTGATTCAATGGAATGAATATAGCCGGTCACTCTAAATGGTTTCCTTTCTTAATGTGCTTTGTCTATGAGTTACAAAAGAGTATAGAAAATGCCAACTCTCCGGACATTCCCTGCCCAGACGGTCGGCATCATAATCAAATCAATCATACTCCACGTGGTTAGTTCCACTGATTCCGTCAGTCATATGATTGCCTTGAATATAACATACCGCAGAGGGGTGTGTCAATACGTGTTAAATATAAAAATTTTTTAAACGGTTGTATTTGTGTTTTGAGTGTGCTATACTAGAAAACGCACAAGATATTGTGCCACAGCCGGAAGATGAATACAAAATATTGAAGATGAAGATGGAGGAGATTTTATGGAAGTGGCAGTAAAAACTAATGTAATCAAGCGTAATGGGGAGGAAGTTTTATTTGACATTACGAAGATTGTTAATGCAATTAAGGCTGCTAATAAAGAGGTTGATAAGATACATCAGCTCAGTGATTACCAGATTAACGCTGTGGCGGATAAGATAGCGAAAAAAAGTGATGAGATGACTCATGCCGTTAATGTCGAGGATATTCAGGATATGGTGGAGACGGGTATAATGGAGATGCGTGGATACGAGGTGGCGCAGAAATATGTCCGTTATCGTTATAAAAGAGAGCTTACAAGAAAGTCAAATACCACTGATGATGGAATACTTACACTTATTGAGAATGTAAATGAGGAGATCACTCAGGAGAATTCCAATAAGAACGCGGTTATTAATTCCACACAGAGAGACTATATGGCGGGCGAGGTAAGTAAGGACCTTACCAAGAGACTTCTCCTTCCAAAGGAAATCGTGGATGCGCATGAACAGGGAATCATCCATTTCCACGATTCGGATTATTTTGCACAGAAGGAACATAACTGCGACCTTGTTAATCTTGAGGATATGTTGCAGAACGGCACGGTTATAAGCGAGACCATGATTGAAAAGCCTCACAGCTTTTTTACTGCGTGCAATGTAACGACACAGATTGTAGCCCAGGTTGCAAGCAACCAGTATGGCGGGCAGTCATTCACCCTTTCACATCTTGCTCCTTTTGTAGACATCAGCAGGCAGAAGCTCCGCAAGGAAGTTATTGAAGAACGTAAAAAATGCGGAGATACATTAGATGAAGAAACGATAGACAAGGTGACGGAGATACGCCTGCTCAAAGAAGTAAAGAGCGGTATACAGACGATACAGTACCAGCTTATAACGCTTATGACATGTAACGGACAGGCACCGTTTGTCACGGTGTTTATGTATCTGGATGAGGTTCCGGAGGGGCAGACCAGAGATGATCTTGCTCTTATCATTAAGGAAGTTCTCAGACAGAGGATGGAAGGCGTAAAGAATGAGAAGGGAGTATGGATTACTCCGGCATTTCCTAAGCTTATCTATGTTCTTGATGAGGATAATATCACGGAGGATTCAAAGTACTGGGATCTTACCGTGCTTGCTGCCAAATGTACAGCGAAGCGCATGGTTCCGGATTATATATCGGCTAAGGTTATGCGTGAGCTTAAGCAGGGTGATGTGTATCCGTGCATGGGATGCCGTTCGTTCCCGACTGTGGAGGATAGCCAGCGCAATCCTGACGGAACACGCAAATATTACGGAAGATTCAATCAGGGTGTTGTCACCATTAATCTTGTTGATGTTGCATGTTCCTCTGATGGGGATATGGACAGGTTCTGGGAGATATTAGAAGAGAGACTGGAGTTATGCCACAGGGCGCTCAGGTGCAGACATGAGAGGCTTCTTGGCACGACGTCCGACGTAGCTCCTATCCTGTGGCAGCACGGAGCGCTTGCGCGTCTTAAGAAGGGCGAGAAGATAGATCCGCTGTTGTATAATGGATATTCGACCATTTCGCTCGGATATGCGGGGCTGTGTGAGATGTGTATCAGAATGATAGGAAAGAGCCATACTTCTGAAGAGGGAAGAGAGTTTGCACTGGCTGTAATGCAGAAGCTCAATGATAAATGCAAGGAGTGGAAAAAGGCTGAAAATATAAGTTATTCCGTATATGGAACTCCGATGGAGTCAACAACGTACAAGTTTTCCAAATGCCTTCAGAAGAGATTTGGAATCATTCCGGGAGTAACTGATAAGAATTACATTACGAACAGCTATCATGTGCACGTGACAGAGCATATAGACGCGTTTAGTAAGCTTAAGTTTGAGTCTGATTTTCAGAAGCTTTCGCCGGGCGGAGCAATCAGCTATGTAGAAGTTCCTGACCTTCAGGACAATACGGAAGCGGTTCTGTCTGTTATGAAGTTTATATATGATAATATAGTTTATGCCGAACTTAATACCAAGAGCGATTACTGTGAGCGCTGCGGTTATTCCGGTGAGATAAAGATAGAAAAGAATGAATTTGACAAGCTTATATGGAAATGCCCGAATTGCGGTAATACCAATCAGGATGAGATGTTCGTTGCGAGAAGAACGTGCGGATATATAGGTACGCAGTTCTGGAATCAGGGAAGGACTCAGGAGATAAAGGACAGGGTTCTTCACATGTCAAATGAAACATTTGCGCAGGAAGCATAGTATATAATATATGCAGAAGGAAGGAATAAAGATGCATGTCGGACAAATACTTACTGTTGACAGCGCCAATGGACCGGGAATACGAATCAGTGTATTTGTATCCGGCTGCACTAACCATTGCAAGGGGTGTTTTCAGCCACAGACATGGGATTTTGAATATGGAGAGCTGTATGATGTCGATATGGAAGATTTTATTGTAAATGAACTTAGCAAACCATATTATCAGGGGATTACCATTCTTGGTGGAGAGCCCTTTGAGATATCCAATCAGCAGGTGATTGCGGAACTTATCAGACGCATAAAGAAAGAGATGCCGGAAAAAGATATCTGGATGTATACCGGTTTTTTGTATGATGTTGACCTGCAACCCGGGGGATGTCGTTATACGCCGGTCACTGATGGGATACTTGACAGTATTGACGTGCTTGTTGATGGTAAATTTGTTGAAGAATTAAAGAATATACAATTAAAATTCAGGGGGTCCGAGAATCAGCGCCTTATTGATATGAAAGCTACAAGAAGGATGGAAAACGTTGTTATGTGGGATGGATAACTGAATATGAGGAGAGGCTTATGGCATCTGGTGTTAATGAAAGAAGGAAGAAGAGAGTTCGTGATTCGGTAGTTGAGCAGTTCTTTCAGGTGCGTCCGGGGTATCTTAACGGAGCGGGAAGGCTGTTCGGCGGAAGACTTATGGGATGGATTGATGAGGTAGCAGGGCTTACAGCTGTCAGACATTCAGAATGTAATGTTGTAACTGCATCCGTGGACAACCTGAAATTTATCCGTGGAGCTTATCAGGGTGATCTTGTGGTGCTTATCGGAAGAATAACCTATGTAGGTTCGACGTCGATGGAGGTCAGGGTGGATACTTATGTTGAGGATCTGAACGGCATGCGAAGACCTATTAACAGAGCGTATCTTATGATAGTTGCCCTTGGAAAGGATGGTAAACCTACGGAGGTTCCGGGGCTTATTGTAGAAAGCGAATCCGAAAAGGCAGAATGGGAAGCTGCGATAAAAAGAAAAGAGATGAGGCAGCAGAGAAAGGAAGAAGGATTCTAGTTTAATAATAAAAGGATGGCAGGTTATCCTGTCATCCTTTTGTGTTTGTTTGCCATGGGTGCGCTCTAACGGGTGAAAGTCCCGAGTGTGCACTTTACTTGATTTATATTAAAAATCTCATAGAAAAATTTTTTTGGCGGCAACAGCAGAAGGATTATCGTGCTCTATGCGTATCCCTTTAAACAAAGAACACGACATCGTCAAGAAAAAACTAAAAGTACCGCCGACCTATATAATACCCGTATTTATCGGTATTGGTTTCGCAAATCCAAAAGAGCCGCAATTAGAGCAATATAAGCCCGATATAGACAAACAAATACGCTTTGGAAGATGGAAATGATGATAAAGGAAATTGAAGTAAAAAGTGTTGAAACATCAACTTTCCAAAATTAAAAGACACCAACCTTTCGATTGATGTCTTGATTTCACCTTTTATTGTATAAATTCATCTGTACATTATTCAGGGATCATAGCCTCGTATACTTCTTTGTTATTGATTCCTGAAGGCGTATCCGTAAGTTCAAAAAGAGTGGTTTGAAGATCTGATATCTCGAAGTCTGCCACATCCGTTCCGAAATACATCTCGTTACAGTATTTGAACAGCTTTACAACGTCGTCGTTCAGGATATTATGTCCCATAGATGCGTCGTGCAGATTGATTATTATATTATCGCTCAGACCAAGCATGTCGAATACCTGCTTTGCTTTCTGGAAGTTATACCAAAGTGACGGGGTATTCTGCCATATATCATAATTAAAACCACCTATAAGCATAAGGGTTCTTCCTTCTTCTGCATACAAAGCGGACAGATAGTATTGGTCAAAAGGAAGCTGATAGATATTTTTAAACTGTTTGAATCTCTCATTGAACCAATAATTTTCGCCGCTGCTCTGTATACTTCCGAGAGTTTCTATATCGCCCTGACTGTATGTAGCGGTAGACATGAATCCGAGGCTGGATACATCATAGGTCTGTGTTACAGTGGCGTTTGGATTGTATCTGAATACTCCCATGCCGCCGCAGCCGGAGCATGTTGGAAGCGATATCTTAAATCGCCTGTCGAATGCCCCGCATACCGCCGTTGCTTTTCCCCAACGTGAGACTCCGCCTATGATTGCAAAGTCAGGATTGATATTATAATCGCCGCCGGCGCCTGCATACAGAGAATCGAGGATCTTGCTTGCTCCCCATGCCCATGCCATGAGCACGCCACTTTGTTCGCGCCATTCATCGGCATTGTAAGGATACAACGTATAGAAGGCGCCACTTCGTGCTGCTGAGTCTGAAGAAACCTGTGCGGTATCATAATTAATTACTGCGTATCCGTTATCGAGAGCCGTCTGCTGTTCAGTGAGATTGCCCATTGAAATAATAACAGGCCATCCGTTCTCCGGTGCAGAACCATCAGGAACATTGACATCTACCGTAAATGATGCGCTGGCATCAGCTTTCTGACCCTGAATGGAGCCGTCTGTCGATATATCAATCTTAAGATTATTTCCGTCGACACTGTAGGATAATGTTTCTCCTTCTCCATCTCTCCACATACCATACATATAATATTGATACATCTGGCGTATTTCTTCTGCACGTCCGTTCCAGTTATCGGCGGTAACAGGAGTCTGGTCAATGTAGGTAAACATATCCGGAGCGGTTTCGCATTCTTCAAGTTCACTTACCTCTACAAGATTGGCAAAAGGAATCGGAGTAGGTGTGGGTACAGCTGTAGGAGCCGGAGTATGCGTAGGTACGGAAGGAGTGACGTAAGGCGTGACCTGGACAGCCTGAGCCGTATTTTGCGTAGGCTGTGTCTGTATTGTGTCCGCAGGCGTTGCATCCCTGATCGTAATCTTACATTTAAGCTTTATGGTTTTACCATTAATCTTATATGTTGCGATAACCGTTGTGCTTCCGGCTTTTAAGCCCTTTATTACTGCATAGGCTTTTTTACCCGATGTTTTCTTTTTGGTTATTTTTGCAATCTTTGATTTTTTGCTTTTCCATTTGATCTTAGCTTTTTTATTGCCGTTTTTAATGCTTAATCTGACCGATTCATTAACGGTAATGCTGCATTTTTTTCTGTTCAGTGCAGGTTTTTTTGCTGCCGATGTTTCATATGCGGCGCAAAGAGTGCATATCATGACGCCTGACATGATACAGCAGATGCATCTGAACAGGTTCTTTCTAAAATGTTTCATGCTAATCCCCCCCCTTTTGTGTGTTGATAAGTAATTTATAATATATAATCACGTGTCCCCATATTGTCTTCGAAAGCTTTTCGGGGATATGCCGATGTGATTTTTGAACACTTTTGAGAAGGCAAGAGAATCGGAATATCCGACTCTTCGCGCAATTTCACTTACGGACAACGATGTTGTCTTTAACATATTTTTAGCCTGACTTACGCGGTACTCAATAAGATATTCGTGTGGTGACATATTCATGACTTTTTTGAAACACGTGGTCAGATATGAGCGATTGATTCCAATATAATCAGCAATGGACGATATACGGATGTTGTTATAGTAGTTGTTCTCAATATAATCCAGCGCATGATTGACATAAGTTCTGTAAGAATATTCATATTCGGTGGATGCAGATGTGTTCTTGTGAAGGTCGTCTCCAAGCTGTGCGGCAAGAGTATAAAGATATGCTTCGCGCTTGAATTCGTTGGAAAATGTAAGCTGGCACGCCTCGAGAATTCCCATGACACCGTTTGCATAAGGTGTGGTGTCCGGTACCGCACTTACGGGGTTATCCTTTGAAAGCCCTGCATAGCTTAGAACGGCCTCTGCCTTGGCGCCGTTAAATGCAAACCATACGTAAGACCATGGCTCCGTGCTGTCCGCCTTATATATCGTCGAGATGCCGGGCCATATAACAAATATCATTCCGGCGCTCAGCTCATATGTTTTATCACCAATTATATAAGTTCCTTTTCCTGACATAACTACATGTACAAGGTACGCATCCCTTACATAAGGACCAAATGTATGGGAAGGTCCGCAGTTTTGCGTGCCGCAATAGCACAGGTAAAGGTCATGCTGACTTTTTTCTACGGATTCAAGACATTTGTAATGAGCAGTATTGGTAAGATGCGGTGTAATATCCATAGAAAAGCCCCTTTCGCATAAGTTTTATATCTAATATAATTATATAAGAATACATGTGTAATTACAAGAAAGAAACATTTTTGCATGTTGATTTAACAAAGTTCCATTTATTAAAAACAGTATTTGGCGTACAATTAAAACAGGTACGGCAACCGCCGCAATGTATAACGGATGCGAGGTTTCCGAAAAAGACAGGAGGTAATGTATTATGAATAAAAAAGTAAAAAATGCAGTTCTGTCGTCTGTTGTGACTGCATCCATGCTTTTAGGGGTTTTAAGTCCTTTGTCCATATTTCCTTCCGAAGGTGTGGCAGAAGCTGCCGTCATGGGTGATGAGGGAGCGGACGGACTTACTCAGATTGATGTGCTTAGTGTAAGCTCGCCTGACGAAAAAATCAGGGTTCAGATATGGGACGATGCAAATGGTGCGTATTATTATTCGGCGTATCTGAATGATTATGTGGTATTTCAGTGCTCGCCGGTAGGCATTGTCACTCAGGATGTGGATCTTTCAGAGGGGCTTAGTCTGGACGAGAGTTCTGTTAAGATTACCGATGGAAAAGACGAGTATGATATTATTCAGGGTCCTGTAAATCATGTGAGCAAGGAATATAAGGAGCTTGAATTCAAACTGACCAAAGATAATGCAGATATGGTTATGCAGTTTAGGGTATCCAATGACGGTATGGCTTATCGTTATCTTGTTGATACGGACAGGATAAGGGATGATGAGAGTGTGTCCATAACATCGGAGGAGAGCTCTTTTGTTCTGCCTGACGGCGGTACGATATGGGCTAATTCCCAAAGCGCAACATATGAGGGAGGCAGATACGAGAAGAGATCCATGTCACAGGTGAAGTCTTCGAATGCTTCATACTCAACGCCTGTACTTGCTGAGATTCCTGAAGCAAACGGCGCATGGGCTCTCTTATCAGAGGCAAGCGTATATAATAATGAAGATCCGTACTGTGCTTCAGTATTTCAGACCAAGGCCGGCGATAAGGCTCTTAAGGTTAAGTTCGGAGTCAGGCTGATCGGCGAGGATGATATGAGCAAGCATGGTTATGTCGGAGACAGACCACATGAGGATGTTAAAACGGTTAATTTCACGGATACATTTGAGACGCCTTACAGAGCTGCCATAATAGGAGAGAGCCTGAATGACATTGTATCGAGTACACTCATTTCAGATCTGAATCCTCCGGCAGAAGGAGATTTCTCCTGGGTGATACCTGGTACATCCGTGTGGTCATGGTGGTCTACGGCTTCCGATAACATAGACTATGAAAGCATGATGGATTATATTGATTTCTGCTCCAATTCCGGTATAGAGTACTGTCTTGTTGATTACGGATGGGAGATATGGGATAATTACGAGGAAAAAATAAGAGGACTTGTCGAGTATGCTAATGAGCGTGATGTAGCTCTCATTCTCTGGTACGGAGTTCACAAATGGGATGCAAAACATATCTTTGACCTCGATAATGTGGATGATATAGAAGAACAGTTTGCATGGTGTGAGCAGATGGGAGTTAAGGGTGTTAAGGTCGATTATATTGAGAGCGACAGCCAGTATGCAATGAAAAATATGTACTGGATAGCAGATATTGCCGCAAAGCATCATCTTGTTGTAAATTTCCACGGATGTACCGACCCTAACGGAGAGAACCGTACATATCCTAATATTCTTTCCAGTGAGGCCGTATGCGGAATGGAATATTTCAAGTGGTCTGACGCATCTCCGATAGAGACGCTTATGCTGCTTCCGCTTACGAGAAATGTAATAGGCTCTATGGAATATACGCCGGCGCTGCAGACGCATCCGAGAAGTCCTGCAACATCAGGATTCATGCTGTCTATGTGTATCCAGTATGAATCGGCAGTTCAGACATTTGCTCAGTCGGGATATGTATATCCGGGATATACAGGATTTTCGCTGATTGCGGATGTGCCTAATACATGGGATGAAACCAAACTTCTTGAAGCATATCCTGGAGAGTATATTACTCTTGCAAGAAGGAGCGGGGACAACTGGTATGTGGGTTCTATGACAAAAGAAGCGGGAGCTTGCGACATATACCTTGATTTCCTTGATCCGGGCTGTACGTATAATGCATACATTTATCAGGATAACAACGACGGCAGTGATATAGAGCTTAGTAAAACAACTGTAAGACAGGGAGATAATATCAGTGTTCCGCTGCTTGAAAACGGAGGCTGTGCAATTAAGCTTACCAAGAACGATCCGGTTAAGTGGACCGTATATGATAACTATAATTATTATGAGGCTGAGGATGCGGTTCTCTCCGGCAACGCTGCCGTAAAGGATGAGATTGCCGCAGTATCGGGAAGAGCATATGTAAACGGGCTTGGAAGTTCTTCATCCAACTCCATTACATTTGATAATATAAATGTACCTGAGGATGGAACGTACCAGTTTAAAATATATCTTATATCATCATCTGAAAGTAACCTGAAGGTTGATATTAATAACGGTGAAGATGTTATCTCACTTAGCGGCCTTGTGGGAATAAAGGGAGACTGGGGTGATTCTGTCGGCGACAGCGGAGGTTATATCGATATTTACCTTCATGAAGGAGATAATACCATAACACTGTACAATGACTCGGGCAATTCACCATCCATAGACAGGATAGCAGTATCAAAGGCTCTTATATCGGATGCGCAGGTAACGCTTTCCCAGTCCGAATATGAGTATAGTGGCAGCGAATGCATGCCATCCGTTACAGTTGTAAGAGATGGAAAGACGCTTACAGAGGGCGAACAGTACGAGCTGTTTTATTCAAATAATATTAATGAAGGAACGGCGGCAGTATACATAACGGGTATCAACGGTTATGGAGGACGCATTGTAAAAGAGTATACCATCAAGGCGAAGAATGTTACGGTAACACCGCCTGCCGACAATGGAAGTATGACTACAACCAATCCTGCTGTTAATGCTCCTGCAGAGGTGACCAAAACCGTCTCAGCTCCGGGCAGGGTTAAGATTAAGAGTGCAAAGAGTGCCGCCAAGCGCAAAATAACGGTAAAATACAAGAAGCTAAAAGGTGTATCGGGATATCAGATAGCATACGGCACCAATAAAAAACTTAAAAAATCAAAAACACTTACAGTTAAGGGCAATAAGGCAAAGGCTGTAATCAAGAAGCTCAAGTCCGGAAAGCGCTACTATGTAAAAGTACGTGCATACAATCTTGACGGCAAGAAGAAGATCACCGGCAAATGGAGCAAAGTAAAGACAGTAAAAAAAGTTAAATAAACAGCATAATTTTCCCCTTTCATACTGACAGCAGGCAGTCCGTAAAATGTATCTGTATTTTATGGATTGCCTGTGTTATTATATACTTCGAGGTGACAAAAATGTTAATAGATTTTCATACGCATATTTTTCCTGACAAGGTTGCGGCAGGTGCAATTAAGAGCCTGAAGCAGGGAATGGTAAATGCAGGTAATCCCGTATATAATGAGCATAGCGACGGAACTCTTTACGGACTTAAGAGGATTATGAGGGAGACGGGAGTTGATAAAAGCGTTATTCTTCCCATTGCTACAAAGGAAAGACATACGGACAGTATTAATGCATTTGCAAAGAAGGTCAGGTGCGATGAGGTTGAGCCGTTTGCAACCGTATATCCTCTGGGAACAAATGTGACTGATACCATGGAGCGAATTGCTGAGGATGGCTTTAAAGGTATTAAGATTCACCATGAGTTTCAGATGCTTGACGTGGATTCAAAGCAGAGCATACAGGTGCTTAAAAAAGCAGAACAGCTGGGTCTTATTGTAGTAATACATGCGGGAAGCGACGTGGGATTTGCGGGTCCCGTGCGTTGCACTCCGAAAAAAATACATAATATACTGGGTGAGGTGAGCGGCAATAATATTATTGCCGCGCATCTTGGTGGATTTGACATGTGGGATGATGTGATGAGATATCTTGTGGGAACCCCGATATACATGGATACCGCATTCCTGTCATTGTTTATAGACAGGGACGTATACAGACAGATTATAAAGGAACATGGTTCCGATAAGATAATTTTTGGCAGTGATAATCCATGGGAGAATCCGGCGGATACGCTTAGTGCACTTAAGGAGCTTGAACTTTCCAAGGAGGAGTTTGAGAATATAACTTATAGGAATGCAACAAAATTATTAAATCTTACTTGACAAAGTGAATAGGCAGGTATATATTTATTGTCACAATGTAAGCAAAGCGTTAAATATATATAAAAAAGAGGGGATTGGAATGAAAAAGAGGATTATTGCAGCGTTCGTCATTATGTGTATGATTTTTACACTTACCGGATGTATGGAAGCCAGCTGGTCTATTAAGATTTCAAAGGACGGTACGGTAACGTCTGATATGATGGCTTATTATAATAGAGAAGGATATTATAGCTGGTTTGAGGACATAGTGGGCTCGGAAAGCATGTCCTTGGAAGAATTTGATTCACTTATGACGGAGAGCGGTTTTCAGATTCAGAACGTAGACGGAGTGGATTATTATGTGGATACTACACAGACAGAGCATGATGCATCTACAATAGTCGGCGCTGCTAAAGGCGACAGGGCGACGTCGGTTAATGGCGAATACCAGATGTGGGAGACCGGGATCAGGATTAATCTCGATCAGCTGGCGGAAGAGCGGGATATGGAACTTGATGATGAGGATTATTCCAAAAAAGAGATGAAACAGTTAAAGAAGCTTATGAAATCCAGCTATATCGTGATATCGGCTGAATTTGACTATGACATAACAGTGACGGATTCTTTAGCGATAAGGGATGAGTCCAATCCTAAGAAGGTTAAATGGAGAATAAGTTTTGCGGACCTTAAGGGCAATATATATGCGCTGTGTAATTCTCAGATTCTGGTGAGTGGAGTTACTCAGGGAGCAAGCTATAAGAATCCTGTGACCCTTAATTATCAGGGTGCAGCCACGGCTGTATCGGGTGGACGTAGTGTTGTAAGCGGAGAGAGCTTTGGAGATCATGGTCAGCATACGGTCATACTCACTTCCGCAGAGGGAGAACAAAGGACAGTGACCTTCTTTATAGATAAAAAGAAACCGGTCATTAAGAAGATTAAGGATAAAAAGTTATATAAAAAGGGAAAGACTTTTAGTGTTGCCGATAAAGACAGCGGTATAACAAAAGTTACCATTAACGGCAAGAAAGCAAAAGAAACGGGAAAAGAGAATACTTTTGTTCTTAATAAAAAGGGAAAGAACAGAATCGTTGTAAAAGATGGCGTAGGCAATGTAAGCAGAATGACAGTAAGGGTTAAGTAGACGTAGAGAATCGTACATTATAGATAAATGGGCAGCGCCTGGCTGCCTGTTTTTCGTGGCAATAATGCCGTGGCATATCATTATGTCGAGATGAGGACTTGAGTAGTCACCTGCACTGGGATTTTTGATATTTGGGCTCTGGTTCTTTATGCTGGGATTATTTATTGTAAAGTTATAGAATAAAAAACCATGCCAGACAGACCACGCCACATGCAATAGTATCGGAATTCAAATTTTTGCTGTCAAGCATTTTTGAAAATGTCCCAAAATAATTGAAACATTAGCCCCGGCATTTGCTGGGGCTTTTGTGTATTTACAGCAACAGTCCGTTCTTGG
>CASFAQ010000009.1 GCA_949292725.1 uncultured Eubacteriales bacterium
GTTCCGGGCGTTTTGGCAGAAAAATTGAAATGAAAGCTCCGGAAACTCTTAAAGATATGTTGAGTATTTTCAATATTCATACAAAAGGCAAGCCTTTGGATGAGGCTTTAAATACCGAGCGGTTTGCCAAAAAATTGCTTGATGCAAAGGCTACCGGCGCCGATGTTGCTTATATCGTAAATAAGGCGAACGAAAATTCGCTTGAGCGTTCAGGCATATATACAAAAATGGCAAAAGGGACTTTTGTACCTTCCGATATGGATAATGTAAAACTCTTAAACGCTGATTTTGAAAAAGCTATTGATGATTTTATTGCGGAACAAAAACCGCAGGGGCGCAAACCTATAGGTTTTGTTCATTATCCGCAAAGTAAAGGAAAATCCTCCATAATGGCATAACGTACGAAAGCAGGTTTACAAAACCTGCTTTTTATTTGAATAAAGTATCAAAAGGTTTTATGCGACTTTTAATGTATATCCTAATTCCTTTAATACTTTTAAAACCGTATTCTTCTATTGCTGTATCTCTCACTCATAATCAGCCACGAACCCTCTTGATTTTTCAAGGTTTTACGTCCATTTGTAAGGCGTTTCCTGATAAACGTAATAATTGAGCCAATTGGTATATATTGCATTCGAATGTGCACGCCATGTAAGTAACGGCTTATTATCCGGGTTGTCATCTTTGTAGTAATTTACCGGAACTTTAGGTTCGAGACCCTTTCCAAGGTCCCTTTTGTATTCCAGATCAAGTGTCAGCCTGTCGTATTCCGGATGTCCGAACATAAAGATCTGCTTTCCGTTTTTCGCCATTACAAGAAATAATCCAACCTCATCAGAATCAGCAAGTATCGTAAGATCCGGATTATTCTCAACATCTTTTTTTCTTATCTCGGTATATCTTGAATGTGGGGCCAGAAATACATCATCAAAGCCTCTAAGCAATGGTACTTTTCTATTATGGACACGATGTGTATATATACCTGATATTTTACTGTCCAATTCATATTTATCTATTCCGTAATGATAATAAATTCCCGCCTGTGCACCCCAGCATATGTGAAGGGTGGATGTTACGTTGGTCTTTGACCATTCCATTATCTGCGTGATCTCATCCCAATATATTACATCCTCCCAGTCTTTATTCTCCACCGGCGCACCGGTTATAATCAAGCCATCATAAAAATTATTCTTGATATCCTCATATGTCAGATAAAACTGATCCAAATGATTTTTTGATGTATTGGTACCAATATAACTTCCGGTATTCAAAAAAGTCACCTCTACCTGAAGCGGTGTGTTGGAAAGGCATCTTAACAACTGGACTTCAGTATCCTCTTTTAAAGGCATCAAATTAAGAATTGCAATATTAAGCGGTCTTATGTCCTGAGAACCCGCCCTTGTGTGATCCATCATAAATATATTCTCCTCTTCCATTACTTTTTTTGCAGGAAGATCAGGCTGTACATTAATAGGCATATTTACCCCTCCTTAAAAAACAAATCAATAAAGTCAGTCTCTGATATTATTTTAACGCCAAGCTCAGTGGCTTTTCTGTTTTTGGCAGATGTGGAATGGACATCATTATTTATCAGATAATCCGTATCATTGGTTACACTGTTTGTGACCCTGCCGCCCTTGCTTTCAATAGCATTCTTAAGTACGCTGCGGCTCTTATACATATTAAGACTTCCTGTTATCACAACAGTAATTCCATCAAGAGCATTATCCCCGGTTGTATTATCAGATGCGATTACATCGACCTCATAAAGTAACTCTTTTAAAAACGACATATTATGATCGTCGCTCATATAGTCAACCCATTCCTTTGCAAGCACGCTTCCTATTCCTGAAATTCCGATAAGTTCCTCGTAATCAGCACCTGCCGCAGCCAAAATATCATTATCATAATGCTTCATTATCATCCTTGCATTAGAGATTCCTATTCCGTTTATTCCAAGACTGTATATGAGATTTTCAGGGCGAACTTTTCTTGAATTATTAACGGCGGCAATAAGATTATCGTATGAGCGTTTGCCAAAACCCTCAAGCGTGATAATTCGTTCTTCATGCCTGTTCAGATGGTATATGTCGATTCGCTCCTTAATAATCTGCTCGGTTATAAACTTTTCAATCGTTGCCTCCGATAAGCCCTCAATGTTCATGGCGTCCCTGCTCACAAAATGCGTAAATTGCTTTATGTGCTTTGCGGGGCAGTCTTTGTTGCCGCATACAAGAGTTTCTGAGTTGTTGTCCCGGTTCACAGACGTACTCATTCCGCATACCGGACACTCGGATGGTATGACAATGTTATTACTTTTAGTTATATTCTCGGCAATCTGCGGTATAATCATATTGGCCTTATACACAAGTATACGGTCTCCGATTCCAAGCTTAAGTTCCTTTAATATGCTTATATTATGAACACTTGCTCTGGATACAGTTGTTCCCTCAAGCAAAACAGGGTCAAATACTGCAATAGGATTAATAAGCCCCGTCCTTGAAGCGCTCCATTCTATTCTTTGCAACACAGTCTCAGCTGTTTCATCAGCCCACTTAAATGCTATGGAATGCCTTGGAAATTTGGCAGTCCTTCCCAGCGAATCTCCATATGCAATATCATTATAGGCAAGCACAAGACCATCAGACGGGATATCATTATCTGCTATTGCATCAGCAAATTCTTTTACATTATCCTCTATGTTATTCATATCTGACAGACTGTACTGCACTACCTCAAAGCCCTGGGCAGATATCCACTCGAGCTGATCTTTTTTTGTTGAAAATGAAATCGGAGAGTCGATAAGACTGTATGCAAGAAAATGCACGCATCTTGCAGCCGTAATACTGCTGTCAAGCTGTCTTACCGAACCGCTACATAAATTTCTCGGATTCTTATATTTCTGTGTCTCATCTTCTATTTTTTCATTGATTTTTTCAAAATCACTATATTTGATAATGGCTTCGCCCCTTATTACAAACCTTTCCTTATATGGTACAGTAATGGGAAAATCCACGAAAGTTCTGGCGTTCTGTGTGATAACCTCTCCGATTTCACCATTTCCTCTGGTAACCGCCTTTTGAAGCATTCCATTATCATAAGTAAGCACAACTGTGAGTCCGTCAAGCTTCCACGACAGAATCCCCTCATGCTCTCCAAGCCATGACGCAAGAAATGAGACATCCTTGGTCTTATCAAGAGAAAGTATGTCATATCCATGCCTCTCCTTTGGAAGCTCACTTACAACCTCATATCCAACTTTAGTCGTAGGGCTTCCTGAGAGAATAATCCCTGTTCTGTTTTCAATCTCACAAAGCTCGTCATATAATTTGTCATATTCAAAATTACTCATTATCTCGTCGCTACCCTGATAATATACGCGCGAGGCCTCATTTAAAACGGCGGCAAGCTCTTTCATTCTGGCAATGTCTTTCTGCATAACCTCTCCTTTTAAAATCTATAACGGAAGCGAAAGCTTCCTCCTAAGCTCAATTATCTCTTCTTTACCGAATTCATGATACTGTCCTTCTTTTAGTGTGTCTATGTTATAATCCATTATTCGTATTCTTTTCAGCGTTCTTACTCTGTAATCAAAATAAGCACACATTCTTCTTATCTGTCGGTTAAGTCCCTGCATAAGCACTATGGTAAATTCATAATCATTAATACGTTTAATTCTGCACGGCATCGTTACAGTGTTAAGAATAGGCACCCCTATCTGCATTCCATGGATAAAATCATCATTAATAGGCCTATTTACCCTGACAAGATATTCTTTTTCATGCATATTGGATGCTCTGAGTACGGCATCATGTATATCACCCTGATTGGTCAGAAATATAAGACCGGTAGAATCCTTATCAAGTCTCCCAACGGGATATATGCGACTGTGATATCCGATATAATCTATAATATTATCCTTTTCTGCAGTCGAACAGACAACACCACGCGGCTTATTATATAAAAGTACGACCGGCTCCGTATCAGAGACTATATGCCTACCGTTAAGATATACCACATCACCGGGATAAACCCTTGCTCCACATGTAACCGGCACATCATTAATCATAACCTTTCCTGCATCTATAAGTCTGTCTGCTTCACGCCTCGAACATGCCCCTGCCTCACTGAGATATTTGTTGATTCTGATTCCTTTATTATCCAAGATTCCTCCATATAATCAGGCGCCAGCATTTCCAAACTGACGCCCTTTAAAATATTATAATTAATTCTAAACCTTACCGGATATCCGTGGTCAGCGCCCCATCAGATGCAGGAGCCGCCTCCAACGCCTGTCCCGAAACATCCGACGCATTAGGTTCGCCAGTCTCCTTTGGCACCGTTCCGCCATCGATCATATCACAAAATGCCTTAAGCTGCTCGTCAGTCTCCACAACCCTTTCAAATCTGTCATTAACAATCTTTTTAAGATATACGACATCCTCGCTCATATCCGTAGAGGTTATGAAATTCTGGGCATCGCTGTCAAGCCCGCTAAGATATATGATATATCTTCCGTCAGACGCCATAGTGATATACAAAGCAGAAAGCGCCGGTGCCGGAGTAGTAATTCCGTATAATTTCATGTCATAATACACATACACCCTAAATGTCCCCTCCACCGGACCATCTATTGTATAACATATAATATTATCAATATTCTCCATATAAGAAGCCTGCGTTATAAGCTTTTCCTGGTCTATCTGACTCACATCACTTACAAGCTCAGCAATCTTCTCCATATTCACATCTATTGTAGCCTTATAATACTCCGTAACAAGCTCATTGATCTCATCATAGCGGTTGCACTGAAGATATTCTGTTCCTTCATAGGCAAATGAAACCTCAGGATCCACAAGTTCCTTATCTTCATCTTTTACATTATTATCTTTCTGTTCGGTCTTATTTGCGGTGTTAGCTATATTAAGCGAACCGGGAAGAATTGTAAGTGCAAACATCCCTGCAAACGATAATGCAGCCGCTATTCTTAATATATTCTTTGAATATCTGTGTCTTAATCTCATATTATCCACCAACATATTATATATTTTAGGCAATACACCTGAAGGGACTCGAACCCCCGCAAAACATGGTTCCGGAAACCACTGCTCTATCCACTGAGCTACAGGTGCAAATACATTAAACAATAGTAATAAGTATTATAGCATGATAAAAAAATCAATTCAAGTAATGTTTCAATTGACTTTTTTAAATAAAAGTATATAATTTATGTAAAGTATTTTTTACAAATTTTATAGAAAGGACTCATGCAATGAACAACAAAATACCTTACAAAATATATCTCAAAGAAAACGAGATTCCTACACAGTGGTACAATGTCAGAGCTGATATGAAGAATAAGCCTGCTCCGCTTCTTAATCCGGGCACATTAGAGCCTATGACATTCGATGAGTTACGTCCTGTTTTTTGTGACGAACTTGTTAAACAGGAGCTTGATGATACTACTCCTTACTTTGACATTCCTGATGAGATCGTTGATTTCTACAAGATGTATCGTCCTTCTCCTCTTGTTCGTGCGTACTTCCTTGAAAAAGAACTTGATACGCCTGCTAAGATTTATTACAAATTTGAAGGCAATAATACATCGGGAAGCCATAAGCTCAATTCTGCAATTGCTCAAGCCTATTATGCAAAAAAGCAGGGACTTAAGGGAGTAACTACTGAGACCGGAGCCGGTCAGTGGGGAACGGCTCTTTCCATGGCGTGCTCCTATTTTGATCTTGACTGCATAGTTTACATGGTTAAATGCTCTTATGAGCAGAAACCTTTCAGGCGCGAGGTTATGAGAACATACGGAGCATCTGTTACTCCTTCTCCTTCTGATACTACCAATGTTGGAAAGAAGATACTCGAAGAATTTCCGGGAACAACAGGCAGCCTTGGATGCGCCATATCAGAGGCCGTAGAGGCGGCTACCTCAAAGGAAGGATATAGATACGTGCTTGGTTCTGTGCTTTCACAGGTTCTGCTTCATCAGTCAATCATTGGTCTTGAATCCAAGATCGCACTTGATAAATATGACATAAAGCCTGATATGATCATCGGATGCGCCGGCGGCGGTTCCAATCTTGGAGGTCTTATCTCCCCATTTATGGGAGAAAAACTCAGAGGCGAGGCAGACTATCAGTTCATAGCCGCAGAACCGGCATCATGTCCGAGTCTTACGCGCGGAGTATACGCATATGATTTCTGCGACACCGGAATGGTATGCCCACTAGCTAAGATGTACACACTCGGAAGCGGATTCATCCCATCTGCCAACCATGCCGGAGGACTCAGATATCACGGAATGAGCTCAGTCCTCTCACAGCTTTATGATGATAAGCTTATAGAGGCCAGAAGTGTTGAGCAGACTAATGTATTTGCTGCTGCACAGCGTTTTGCACGTGTTGAAGGAATACTTCCTGCTCCTGAAAGCAGTCATGCTATCAGCGTTGCTATAGATGAAGCTCTTAAATGCAAGGAAACCGGCGAAGAAAAGACAATCCTCTTTGGCCTTACAGGTACAGGATACTTTGATATGGTTGCTTATGGTGCATACAACGACGGTACCATGTCAGATTATATACCTACTGATGAAGAATTACAAAAAGGATTTGATTCTCTTCCTAATGTTAATTTATAATATCTAAAACTTCAGATATTCTGTAACAGATTCTATACAGACGGCTCCATCGGAAGCCGCTGTGACAGCCTGCCTGAGAGGTTTGGTACGCACGTCTCCTGCGGCAAAGAAACCTTTCAGGCAGGTTTTACATGTTTCGTCTGCAATTATATATCCGTTTTCATCAAGAATATTCATATCACTAAGTATTTCGGTATCAGGATTCATTCCTATGGCCACAAATAAGCCTGAAACATCTATAACCTTACCGGAATTAAGTTCTATACCGGAAACGGTATTGTCTCCGTTAATGCATTTTACAGCATCGTCAGTAATTATCTCCACATTGTCAGCGCTTTTTATCTTATCCAGAATTCTGCCTGAGAATCTGAACGTGCTGCGTCTGTGTATAAGATAAATTTTTCGTGCGATATCCATCATATATATTACATCCTGAGCGGCCGTATTGCCTCCTCCGCACACAGCTATATCTTTATCCCTAAAGAATGCACCGTCACATGTTGCGCAATACGAAACACCTCTGCCCGTATATTCTTTTTCACCCGGTACACCAAGGTTTCTGTGTCCGGCTCCGGCTGCATATATCACCGTTTTGGCTTTATATGTGTCATTCTTTGTAAACACCTTCCATATATCATCACTATATTCAAAGCATGTAACCTGCCCCGATATTACGTCATCCTTATTATATATTGCATGCTTTTTAAATGCATCCAGAAGATCTGCGCCCATAACGTCCGGTATTCCCGGATAATTATCGACAATTGAAGTTTTTGCTATCTGGCTCCCGTAATATACATCCTTTTCAATAACAGATACGTCATATCCTGCTCTTTTTGCGTATAACAGCGCCGACAATCCGGCAAGTCCTGCTCCAATAATAATTATGTCCTTTACATCATTCATTATAATCACCTCGTGAAATTGCAATTTCATAACCTGCTTTTTTCAAGTTACAACGTAATAATTCTATACTTTCTGCCGCTTCATTGCCAAGATATGCCTTGTTATCATATATAATATAATTCTTTCTTGCATGCATTGGCGAAAGATTTGGCATAATGACATTGGCTCCATATAATATTCCCTTATTATGTCCATTTTCATCCATGGTCTGAAGTGCAGTTGTTGCCGGCAGCAGTACATGCGGATGGATCAGCCGTATGATCGCAAGAAGCTTAAGCGTAAGCATAACGCTGCCATTTTTCTGATCTGCAAACGGCGTATTATGTTGAGCTATAAATGGACCTATACCAACCATATGAGGTTTAAAATCCATGATCAATTTCAGATCCTTATAAATGGTATCGACATTCTGTCCATACGAGCCCACCATAAAACCGCATCCCGTCTGAAAACCGATACGTTTAAGGTCATACAGACATCTTATACGATTCTGATAAGACATATTGTCCGGGTGTAGCATTTTGTAATGCTCTTCGTCTGCCGTCTCGTGTCTTAACAGGTATCTGTCTGCACCGGCATCATAATATTTTTTATAGGTCTCAAAGCTTTTTTCGCCAATTGAAAGTGTAACGGCACAATCTCCGTGCTTTTCTTTTATGGCTGAGATTATGCTGCACATATATTCATCAGAGTAATATTCATCCTCGCCGCCCTGCAACACGAAGGTTCTGAATCCCAGCTCATACCCGGTATCCGCACATAAAAGTATATCTTCCCCGGTAAGTCTGTACCGCGTTATATTGCAATTATCCCTTCTTATACCGCAATAATAGCAGTTATTCCTGCAGTAGTTCGTAAATTCTATAAGGCCTCTGATATATATTTTATTGCCAAATAATTTGCGGGTCACATATCTTGCACGCTCTGATAAACACTCCAATATTTCTTTATCTTTACTATCAATTATAGTTGCAAGCGTTTCCCTGTCAATAGTATGATTTATACATATATTATCTATTATTTTATATACATCATCCATATATACCATGTCTCCCCAATTTGTATGCATATGTTATCATGAATATATTTTTATTGCAATGGATTTGATATAAGTATATACTTATATCATAGACCTGATTGGAGGATTATTTATGTGCGGAATAATAGGATATACAGGAAATCTTGATGCCAGACAGATTATCATTAACGGTCTTCTGACGCTTGAATACAGAGGATACGACAGCGCCGGAATTGCATTTTTTTCCAACGGCACCTCAGATGTAGTGACTATAAAAACTACAGGAAAGGTCAATAATCTGGCGGAAAAGCTCAAAAAAAATAATGCAGACTCCACACCCGTGTGCGGAATAGGTCATACAAGATGGGCGACACATGGTGGAGTATCAGAAACCAATTCCCATCCGCATTCCTGTGGAAACGTAACGCTCATACATAACGGAATAATAGAAAACTATCACGAACTTGCCAATATGCTAAGTGAAAAAGGGATATTTCCGGTATCTCAGACTGACAGCGAGATTGCCGCAATGTTAATTAACTATTATTACGAGGGAGATGCCTGCAAGGCAATACGCAAAGCAATCAATATGCTGGAGGGTTCATATGCTTTCTGTATAATTTTTTCCGACAAGCCCGGCGTTATATATTCCATACGCAAGAACAGCCCCCTTATTGGAGCAATATGTGATGAGGGTGCATTCGTAGCCTCCGATGTCGTTGCGGTCATAGATTATACAAAGGAATATTTTATACTTCCTGAGGATCATATTGCGATATTGACTGCAGATTCATTTAAGATATATGATTTGCATGGTAAAGAAGTGATACCTGATGTGATGCGGGTCAATTGGGATATTGCCGCAGCAAAAAAGGGCGGTTATGAACATTTTATGCTTAAGGAGATTCATGAACAGCCTGAAGCTATCACAAAAACCATTTCGCCAAGGATAATAGGCGGACTTCCTGATTTTTCTAACGACAATGTGCCCGATGAACTCTTTAAAGGCATAAGCAATATAGTAATCACAGCCTGTGGAACTGCAATGCATGCCGGTATGTTCGGGCGTACAATGATAGAAAGATATTCCCGGATACCTGTAAGTGTGGAGATAGCCTCCGAGTTCAGATATTCGGATCCAATATTATCTGAGAAAACACTTGTAATAGCTATATCACAGTCAGGAGAAACCGCTGATACACTTGCTGCCGTCAGGCTGGCTAAGAGTTGCGGGGCAAGGACACTTTCGGTTGTCAATGTTAAGGGTTCAATAATAGCCAATGAAAGCGATTACGTTCTATATACCCATGCCGGTCCGGAGATATCAGTTGCCAGCACCAAAGCATACGTAGTGCAGCTATCGCTAATGTACCTCATTGCATACAGAATAGCCATGATTAATAACAAACTGTCTTGCGAAGAGGCAAAGGATAAGGTTAACGGCATTATTACAGCAGTAAATAATATGAAAAAAGTTCTTAAAATGGACGAAGAATTATATCTTATTACCAATAAGCTTGCAAAAGCCGAAGATATCTTCTATCTTGGACGTGGACTTGATTATGCCATTGCATGTGAAGGTTCTCTCAAGTTAAAAGAAATAAGTTATATTCACGCAGAGGCCTACGCAGCCGGTGAGTTAAAGCATGGTACTATATCTCTTATAACTGATAATGTTCCGGTCATTGCCTTTGCAACACAGGAACACATTTATCAGAAGGTAATATCCAATGTTGTTGAGGTCCGTTCACGCGGAGCGTATGTAATACTTGTAACATCTGCAGGAAAACATGTGGATACAACATTATGCGACCATCATATTGTACTGCCGAGAATGGATGAGGAGTTTACTCCTTTCTGCACCGCTGTAATCCTGCAATATCTTGCATACTATACTGCAGTAAGGCGTAATCTCAACGTAGACCAGCCAAGAAATCTTGCAAAATCTGTAACAGTAGAATAAATAGAGACCGGTTATCACGCCGGTCTCTATTTCTCTTTATAATTGCTTAATTGCTCTTACTGTATCTTTTCAAATTGCCATATCTGGTTAGTGCCCTGCCAACTTACATTTTCGACAACATTAGTATTATCATACTGTCTTAAATGCACGCAACTCTTATCTCCGCTCACCTTAGTATATATACTAAACTGAGTAGGATCGCTTGTTGCAGATATCTTAAACTGCTGAGCATCTCCTCCATAGCTGTTATATATGATTATATTAGTATTATCTGCTGTAGCTCCTCCCGCAACATCCAGATTGAAGCTGCCAAGGCCATTCTTTATGGTAACATATCCGTTGCCAAGATTGGTTACATACCACTTCTGTCCTGCCACACCGGTACCTGTTCCTGCTTCTACATTAGCTCCTGCAGTGCCGTTATTATTCGTTACCTGAAGATATTTGCCTGAAGCAGAGTTCTTAATATAATACCAGCCGTCGCTTACACTTCCTGAAGCAACAGTCTGAATTTTTTCAAACTGCCATATCTGATTGCTTCCTTCCCAGTACGCATTTTCTACGACATTAGTATTATCATACTGTCTCAAATGTACGCAACTCTTATCACTGCTCACTTTGGTCAGAATTGCATATTGCGAGGACTTACTGGTTGACGCTATCTTAAACTGCTGGGCGTCTCCTCCATAGCTGTTATATATTATCATATTGGTATTATCTGCTGTGGCTCCTCCTGCCACATCCAGATTGAAACTGCCAAGACCATTCTTTATGGTAACATATCCGTTACCAAGATTGGTTACATACCACTTCTGTCCTGCCACACCGGTACCTGTTCCTGCTTCTACATTAGCTCCTGCAGTACCGTTATTATCCGTTACCTGAAGATATTTGCCTGAAGCAGAATTCTTAATATAATACCAGCCGTCGCTTATGGATGCTGAGCTTACAGTAGTCTGTGAGGATGCGTTCTCTACTTCACATACAAATGTGGATACGCTGTTAGCCGGAAGATATGCCCAGAATCCATTGCCTGTAAGTTCAAGGTTAGATGTTTTAGCAAGGTTCTCTGAGCCTGATGTACGATAACGGTCAACGCTCTTAAGGGTCTTACCATTAATCGTAAACTTCTGTGAGCAATCGGATGAACCACTGTTAACTGCAACCACAACTGCTTTTCCATCTCCGGTATATGCTGATACATATACATTGCTGTTAGGATTCTCTGTAGCATCCACACGAACATATCCGCGACGGATAAACTTGGAAAACTGTGCCATGCAGTATCCGCGCTTACTGATTGTTCCATCCTCTTTCATAGGACCATAGCTTCTTCTTATATACCACCATACATATGTCTGAAAATCATTAACCATTGCTTTATGTATATGCTCTGCAACATTTATAGCCTCAGGCCATGTGTCTGCCGAGCTGGAACTGTTCGGTGTATATACCTCTGTCATCCAAAGCTGTTTTGATGAAGCTTTCTGCTGATATAATGGATATGAAAAATTACTGTACTGAGTTCCATAAAGATGTGTTCCAATTATATCCACCTGTGCGAGTGCCTGTGAATCATTGATAATAGCGTTATAATATGATTTGAGATATGAGAATGACTCAGGAGCGATTATCCTGCAGTTAATGGCGCTTGCGTAATATTTGAGAAATGTTACAACTTCACTTTCCGTCCACCACGTCCAGTCATATCCATAGTCCGGCTCGTTACATACCGAAATACCATAAAGCTCAACTCCGTTATTCCTCATATATGTAACGAAGTCATTAAGATGCTGTGCATATGCCGCATACTTGTCATGCTTAAGACGTTTTGCATTGGATACGCCGCTTTTGTAGAATGTTTCACACATATCAGATGGCGGATTCCATGGTGTTGCAAATACGATTGCACCTTTCGCAATAGCTGCTTTGGCTGTAGCAAGCTCCTTATACCAGTTGTTTCTGTCGGAATCTACCCATATACGAAGCACCTGAAATCCTAACTGATTAGTTCCGTTACTGAATGCAGTTTCTCTCTGTGCAGATGTCAGATCACCAATCCATGATGGATGATTCATACCACCAAATCCCATAATCTCCTGGTGTGTGTTGTTAAGATTGATCACTGCATCCGATGCAGCCTGTGACTGCGTTGCCATCTGCGGACATATGCCTGTCAACATGGCAAATATAATCGCAGCTGCAAAAAACCTACGTGAAAACTTTGTGAAATTAAACCCCATTTTTTTCCTCCTTAAGAATTATAATTAAAACACTTCCTAAGAATAACATATATTATATACATATTTCAAGAGTATAAATTATTAAAAAAATAAAATATATCAAACAAAAAACATTCTGTACCATGCAGATTGATTTTTCACACAGTACAGAATGTTTTATAATTTATTTACCTGTATTTATCTGCGATTATAATTTATCAGACATCCGTCAAGAATTATATCTCTTTCATCATCGGTAAGTCTTCCAAGTTCAAACTCGCATTCTATAAGAGATTCTTCCTTAATTACATACGCCTTGCAGGATTCCTTTTTATCCCTGATAATATCGGCTATACCCGGAATAAATATATAATCGTCATTGGCAAAAGGAAGCTCTTTATCATCTCCATTGTATATAAACGGAAGCATTCCCCAGTTAATAAGATTGGAGCGGTATCTCTTGGTGGCATATTCATTTGCTATATTAGCGAGACCTCCAAGAACCCTCTGACATGAAGCTGCCTGTTCTCTTGCAGAGCCATCTCCCGGTTTTACGGCAAATATCGTACTTCCTATGCCACAGCTTACAGGATCCATGTCTTTGAATCTATCATCCTTCTTTACAACATCAAATGCCTGTGCAAAACCTGATGCATCCGGATATACTCCCTTTTGTCTTTCCTCTTCAACTGCACGTACCTCTTTTGCCTTTCCCACATATGCAGGATCCTTTCTTGACAGGGCAAATTCAGCAAGTCCAAGAGGATTTGAGCGGTAGGATGAGGTCTCCCCTGAAGGGATAAGCTCGTCCGTCGTAGTCACCGGATCATGTATCTCAGATACAACCTTTAACATAATATTATCTGTAAGAGCTATCATATCCGGCCAGTCCTTAATATTAGGTCCGAATTTAATATCTACCGTCGGATCAGCAACTCCCTTACTGTCAAATACCCTGTTGGCATATATAGTGCTGTCAAAATGATACAATGGATTGGTATATTTGGTATCCATATCTGTTGCAGGGGTAAGATATCCCTTATTTGCTGCAGTTGCAGCAATGGATCTTGCATCCATAAGCGCAACTGAAGAAATCTGACCGTTCTGAAGTTTTGAGCCTTCACGATTAGGGAAATTCCTGGTTGAATGACGTATACTGAGTGCATTGTTCGCAGGCGTATCTCCGGCTCCAAAGCAAGGTCCGCAGAATGCTGTCTTCACTATTGCGCCGGTACCCATAAGCTCAGCAAGCATACCATTACGCGCAAGTTCCATATATATCGGAGTACTTGCCGGATATATGCTTAAGGTAAATTCATCAGAACCGATACTCTTTCCGCGAAGTATGTCAGCAGCCGCGCATATATTTTCAAATCCGCCGCCCGCACAGCCTGCTACAATACCCTGTTCTACATAAAGCCTGTTATTGCGGACTTTATCCTTTAAGGAATACTCTACCTGTCCGTCAAGACTTACAAGAGCTTTCTTCTCACAGTCATCAAGTATATCCATAAGGTTTGCATTAAGTTCTTCTATAGTATATGCATTGCTTGGATGGAACGGCATTGCAATCATAGGCTTAATCTTTGAAAGATCGATGTATACCATACCATCATAATATGCTATATCGGAAGGATAAAGATACTCAAAATCCTCAGGTCTGTTATGTATCTCATAAAACTCCTTTATCGTATCATCAGTCTTCCATATTGATGACAGGCAGGTGGTCTCGGTCGTCATAACATCAATTCCGATTCTGAAATCAGCGCTCAAAGAATCTATTCCCGGTCCAACGAATTCAAGAACTTTATTATTAACATATCCGTTGGCAAATACAGCCTTTATAAGAGCAAGCGCAACGTCCTGCGGACCAACGCCCTGTACCGGTGCGCCGGTCATATATACACCGACCACCTTAGGCATCTTAATATCATACGTCTTTGACAAAAGCTGCTTTACAAGCTCAGGACCGCCCTCTCCCATTGCCATGGTTCCGAGCGCGCCGTATCTTGTATGGCTGTCCGAACCAAGTATCATCTTTCCACCGCCCGCAAGACATTCTCTTGCATACTGGTGAATTACAGCCTGGTGAGGAGGCACATATACTCCGCCATATTTCTTGGCGCATGTAAGGCCAAACATATGATCATCTTCATTGATCGTTCCTCCTACTGCACAAAGACTGTTGTGACAATTGGTCAATACATATGGTATAGGAAATTTCTCAAGTCCTGACGCACGCGCCGTCTGAATTATTCCAACAAAGGTAATATCATGCGAGGTCAGCTTGTCAAATTTGATCTGTAGCTCATCCATATTTCCTGAAACATTATGCTTTTCAAGAATTGAATACGCCATCGTTCCCTTCTTTGCCTGACTGCATGTAATATCTTTTCCGGTCATTTTTTTTATCTGTGACAGCGCGCCATCATTATCCTCATAAACATCCCTTCCATTAACGAGATACGCACCGCCATTACTTAATGTAACCATTAATTACACCTCCGTTATTCATAATAAACCAACATATATAATAGCACTATAAGCCCACATAATCAATTGTACCTTTGTAAAAAAACTTGTTTTTTTTGCATAGTAATTGTATACTAGCTATATTCGGAGGAAATAATATGCAAACGAAAAAAATTTACCGGATGTATCTTTTTCTTTGTATTGCCTTTCTCGGTATTATGCTTTTGCAGCTCGTGGTCAGAGTAAAGGCAATTAAGGATAACTATCCATTATATACACTTATATATGTTATACTTATGCTCTTTCTTATAGCGATTCTTATGATATACAGGGATCAGGCAGATAAAAGGAGGAAGCTTTCTTTTAATATTCCTCTTTTTACGACGTGGCTTTTATTATGCGGATACATGCTGTATTCGGATATAGCCGTATTTAAGAAATATTTCCTTTTAAGCCTTATACTTCTTGTTCTGTTTGGCGGGATATATGTCATTTTCCAGTTCTATCAGCGCAAAGAACGCGACAGAATATTTTCGGTATTTATAAGGTCCATTGAGCTTGCTTTTGTATTTGCAACCATATTCTGCATACTGTTTCGTCCATATACAACTGGCGTAAGATATTCAGGGCTGTCCGCCAATCCGAACGTGTACGGGATGTTTCTTATAACAGTATGCGTATGTTTCATAACCAGACTTGACAATTATATTGCAACAAAGACTCCTATTGTAAAGTGCATTGCGCTGTATGCCGGCTTTGGCTCTGCCATGTTTTTCCTGTATATGACGGGTGCAAGAACATCATTTATGGCAATAGCCTTTATAAGTCTGTTCTGGTTTATATTCAGACTTGTTTTCCAGCGCAGAAAAAAAGAGGCTTTTATAAAATATTTTATAATAATGATACCGGTTGCCGTATCTTCGTTTTTTATATCATACGGACTTCTTGCGACCATCCCGCGCCTTATCAATAAGCCCGTTGTATTTGAAAGAGACAGAGAATTTCTCGCCGATACGAATGAACATAATGCATGCTACGCAAGCGAAAAGGCTTCGTCAAAGGCGCTTAATGAAATTGAGCATGATGTAAAGGAAGCTATTGAAAATGCAGATAAAGAGCCTTCACTGATAAGAAGAATAAAGATGATATTCGAAGAAGGCGAAAGTCTTGATACGATATTAAACGGACGTTTGACCATCTATAAGGAATTTGCGAAAAAGATAAATATGCAGGGCAATTACAAATACGGCAAGAAAATTGACGGCGTATTTGTCGTGAACGCACATAATAATATAATACAGGTAGGCTATAATTACGGAATTCCCGCAATGGTATTGTATATAATCTTTAATGCGCTTAGTCTTATCTTCTCGATAATGCATTACGTACTGTATCATGACAGATTGCGATGTGCGGTATTTCCAATGCTTATTACCCTTGGATTCCTCATAACTTCAATTACCGAGTGTCTTTTGTTGCCTATGCAGTCGCTCCTCGCATTTTCTTATTATCTTTCTATGGGCGAGATTATGAATACCCAGAAGAAGTAGCGAAGCCGCCATACTTCCAATACTGTCAATCATCACATCAGTTATCCGGCCGTCACGACCCGGAACATATAGCTGATGTAACTCATCGGTAGCCGCATATATCAGACATATAAGCATAGTGGCAATGAAATATACATATATCTTTTTGAATCTTATATTAATCAGTAACGGTATATATATAAGAACTGCAAGTATAAAATATTCTGACATATGCGCCGCTTTTCTTACCGGAGTATGAAGCATCTCCACCATATCATCATACTCACTTATCGTCATACTGTTATTATAATCAATAATATCCACAATTTTTTGTGTAATAACAAGACTTAGCGAGGAACTTTCTCCACCGCTATCTTTGGAAAATCCAAATATTACATTATCTGTCTGTGCGGCAAGACTTCTGTATCTTTCATACAGCGTATTATTCTTATCATCGTTAACGGGATAGTATGGCTCCGAATCATCAGTCCACGTCCCAGGATATTCCCTGGTTATGACCGTCACTCCGGAATCTGTATCCTCAAAATGCCTGTGCTCGATAATTCTTGTATACGGAATCTCATATTCCGTATAATTCACAACTGCATTGCCCTGATAATTATCGGTATTAATTATTTCATTCTCAAACTCTAACGTTCTGTACTCAAGTCTTCCGTAGCAATAATCAAAATACTCATCTATCATTCCCGTAAATACAACCTTACCTGCAAGGCTGTCATAATATTTTTTGTCAGAAAAATAATCTGCATTGAGACGTACGTCAGCACCATCTAGCATCTTTTCTATAATCGGAGTATATCCTCCTATCGGTATGCCCTGATATAAGTCATTGAAATAATTATTATCATAAGTAAATCTTACCGGAATTCTTTTGATGATAAAGGAAGGAAGCTCATGAGCCTTTTTACCCCACTGTTTCTCCGTATATCCTTTTATCAGCTTCTCATATATATCCTTTCCGACCAGCGAAATAGCCTGCTCTTCAAGATTGGACGGATTCGTTATACCCGATTCCCTGATCTGCTCTTCTATCTTATCCTTAGCTTCCTTTGGCGTTACGACGCCCCATAGTTTATTAAATGTATTCATATTAAAAGGCAGATTATATAATTCGTCACGATAACGTGCAACCGGTGAATTAGTATATCTGTTAAATTCAGCATATCTGCCTATATATTCCCATATATACCTGTCACTTGTATGAAAAATATGCGCACCGTATCTGTGCACATTGATACCTGATATATTCTCAGTATAAATATTGCCGCCCACATGGTCTCTTTTATCAATTACCATGCATGTATATCCGGCTTTAGTCATCTCCAATGTAAAAACCGAGCCAAATAATCCTGCTCCAACAATTAGATAGTCATACATCAAAATCAATCCTCTATTCCCTCAAATTTCAATATAATACAAATATAAATCAGGTGCAGATCTTATAATCTGCACCTGTAAAAATGTGCTGTAACTATACTCAGGCTTTTCCGTTACTTCCAAGAACGTTAGTAATCTTGTGTGCAACCATATCTTTAACGGCCTGACGAGCCGGCTTAAGATACTGACGTGGATCGAAGTGATCCGGATGCTCATTGAAGTACTGACGCATAACTGCTGTCATTGCAAGTCGGATATCCGAGTCAATATTGATCTTACATACTGCAAGCTTAGCAGCTTCACGAAGCTGATCCTCAGGAATACCGATTGCATCGGGCATCTGTCCGCCGTTCTCATTAATCATCTTAACGAATTCCTGTGGTACGGATGATGAACCATGAAGTACGATAGGGAATCCCGGAAGCTTATCAATACATCCCTTTAATACATCAAAACGAAGTGGTGGTGGAACAAGAATTCCTTTCTCATTTCTTGTACACTGGTCAGCTGTAAACTTATAAGCTCCGTGTGATGTTCCAATAGCGATTGCAAGTGAATCACATCCTGTTCTGTCAACGAATTCCTCAACCTCTTCCGGACGTGTATAACTTTCTTTTCCTGCCTCAACTACAACCTCATCTTCAACACCTGCAAGTGTTCCAAGCTCTGCCTCTACAACAGCGCCGTGAGCATGAGCATACTCAACAACCTGCTTCGTAAGAGCTATATTCTCCTCAAACGGCTTTGAAGACGCATCAATCATAACTGATGTGAATCCACCATCGATACAGCTTTTGCAAAGCTCAAATGAATCACCATGATCAAGATGAAGAGCAATAGGAATATCAGGGTTCTCAGCAACTGCTGCCTCTACTAATTTAACAAGATATGTGTGATTAGCATAAGCACGCGCGCCCTTTGATACCTGAAGGATAACAGGACTGTTAAGTTCTCCTGCAGCTTCTGTAATACCCTGAACAATTTCCATGTTGTTAACATTAAAAGCACCGATAGCATATCCGCCATCATAAGCCTTCTTAAACATCTCTGTTGTTGTTACTAATGCCATTTTATTATCTCCTTTTCTTTTTATTAACAGGTGTGCGGCAACACCATTACGATGAAGCCACACGCCGGATGTCCATAATCTTATCTTACAAGGTGAACAGGAAGTCCGTCAGCATAAAGAGGAGTAAGCTCACCCATTATAAGCGGTCTTGCATATTTCTCAAAATCATCCGTAAGTCCGCATCCATCCTCTGTAATCCAGTTATCAGGCACTTTTCTCTCAACATTGGCAATATCATGAATGTCATGAGCACTTGTGCCACACTGATATGGATCTTCACCATTTCTATCAAGTGTAATCATCATGGCTGTCTTTCCTGCGTCTGCAGCCTTAACGGCATCTGCTCCAACCTGAAATGCCTCATTGATGTCTGTAAGTGAAGCAATATGTGTTGCTGCTCTCTGAAGAGTTGAGAACTCAATCGCTCTGGTCTTAAGTCCGGTTCTCTCTGCAACGATATCTGCAAGCTTAACAGCCGTACCTGACATCTGCTTGTGTCCGAACGCATCAACCGCAACTTCCCTGCCAACCTCGCACACATAGCGTCCGTCAGCAAGCTTAACTCCCTCTGATACAGCTATAACTATGGATGATTTGGTCTTTGAAAGCTCCTCAACCTTATTAACAAAGTTATCAATATCAAATACTCTTTCCGGAAGATATATTGCATCAACGCCCTCGCAGTCAGGTCCCTTTGCAAGCGCTGCAGCGGCTGTAAGCCATCCTGCATTACGTCCCATGATCTCAACAACAACCACGGTAGGCTTTCTTGCGCCAAAAGAAGAATTGTCACGAATAACCTCTTTAATTGATGTAGCAATATATTTGGCTGCCGAACCGTAACCCGGGCAGTGATCAGTTATAGGAAGATCATTATCTACAGTCTTAGGAACTCCTACAAATCTCTGACTCTTGTTATGTGCTTTTGCATAATCAGAAAGCATCTTTACGGTATCCATTGAATCGTTACCGCCGCAATAAAAAAGATACTCGATGTCATGCTTCTCCATAACTTCAAAAACCTTCTCATACACTTCTTCATTGCCCTCGATCTTAGGCATCTTAAAACGACATGATCCAAGAAATGCTGATGGAGTTCTCTTTAACATCTCAACGCCTGCAGGAGCTGCAAGGTAATCATCAAGGTCACAAAGCTTGTCCTCAAGAAATCCTTCGATTCCATGAACCATTCCATATACTTTGTCGATACCAAGCTTCTTAGCCTGTGAATAAACACCTGCAACAGATGAATTAATAACGGCTGTCGGTCCGCCGGACTGTCCAACAACAATGTTCTTACCCATTTTCATTACCTCCGAAAAATTATAATTAGTTTATTTACGTTTCTGTATTATAACAGAATAAAGCATCCATTTCAACCCGATTTCCAGCCATTATGGCAAAAAATTTCCATGAACCATAGCGGTCCATGGAGACTGTTAATAATTGCTGCTTATAATCAGAAATATTTCCTGTTGCCCCACAGATTACATTTTTTCAGATCAAGATACTCAGTATAGGCTCTCTCAAGAATCTGTTTCTCATTGATAAACTTTAACAGGTGATAAGCCTCATGATACTTGTAATACCCGGAATCAACGAAATATTCCTCGCGTTGTGGTTTGCTGTAGTAGCTGCCAGCCATCATAAGATACCAATGGACATCTTTTAAAACAGTGTCGTTCTGTGCGCTGAATGAATACTGGCTTTTACCTACGTACTTAATTATCTGTGCGTCTGCGCCCGATTCCTCGTTAACTTCGCGAAGCGCTGTCTCTTTATATTCCTCTCCTTCTTCTACAGTTCCTTTAGGCAGAACCCAGCCTTCATACTTGTTCTTATAATTCTTGTATAATAACAGAATTTTGCCACGGAAAATAACCACGCCACCACAGCTTGTTGCTTCAATCATTGCAATTCCTCCTGTAAGCGTCTTATAAGTGGTGTGACTATAATTCAATACCTGCAAAAAGTATAGCACAGTTTCATATAATATTTCAATAGTATGAGTCAAATAATTTTCCTGCAATAGGAACAGCATAATCGCTTCCCGTTCCCGCACCCTCTACTATAATACTTACTGCAATCTTTTTTCCGTCTTTTTCAGCGTATCCTATAAACCATGCATGTGAATTACCCGAGGAATCATATTCCGCCGTGCCGGTTTTTCCATATGCCGTATATGTTTTTGATGCTAGAGTGCCAGCTGTTCCTGATGTAACCACCTCTCTTAAACACTCGTTCATAAACTCATTCTCCTCGGGTGTCATAACCTGAATTTTCTTCGAACCTGAGAATCTCCTTACCGTGGAACACCCGTCGTTAATCATTTTCTCGGCAATATACGGTGTCGTAATATAGCCTCCGTTTGCAAATGATGATATTATTATCAGATTGTGAAGAGGTGTTATGAGAGTTTTTCCCTGTCCTATAACGGTCTGCATCTTCTCTCCGGTGTTATCTGCCTGCTTTAAGGAAAAACTGCTCTGCTTATATTGAAATGCTACAGAAATATCTGTATTAAAAAGCAGACTTTTACACGTGGATCTTAGCGATTTTATGTCAAGCGTGAGCCCGATATCGGCAAATGCACTGTTACATGAATTGGCAAATGCTTCTCTTATGTCCTGCTCTCCATGCGCTTTTTTATTGTGGCAGTTAATTCTGTAATTATCCACACTAAACTGCCCCTTGCATTTAAAGGAATATTTGCTGTATGAAGGATTCTCCCGTATATACTCTAAAAGCGTAAGAGTCTTAAATGTAGAGCCCGGAGGATATAAACCCTGTGTTGCGCGGTTAAGGAGCGGCGAATTATCCTCGTCCGAATTAAGTCTGTTCCAATCATCCGCTATTGTATTGGGGTCATAGTCAGGTTTGGATACCATCGCAAGTATTGCACCGGTATCCGGATCCATTGCAATTACTGCACCTTTTCTGCTTCCGAGCGCCTGATAAGCGCATTTTTGCAGTGTAAGATCAAGCGTTGTAACAAGACTGTCACCCGGACTTTTCTCACCCTCGAGTTCCTTAAACGCCTTTGAAATCGGGTTTATGGTAGAGGTAAGCAGATAAGAATTGTATGAATATTCAAGTCCTGTCTGTCCCTTGTCATAATAACCTGCGGCATGCGCAAATATATTATCATAAGGATAACTTCTTACCTCATTTCCATCTGAATCCGTGATACTCTCGGCTATAATTTCGCCATCTGAGGTAAGAATACTGCCCCGCGTTATCCTGTCGGCCATTATATCATCAGTTTTATTATACGGATTATTAAGGAGCTTACTGTTATCACGTATAATAAATATGGCAAAATACACCAAAAGGCATGAAAATCCGATCATAAAAGCATACGATATAATGGTTATATGTTTATTATGTTTTGGCATTCTTATCAACCTCGCTTTTATTAAGCACATACATTCCCTGTATAATTGAAAATATAATAATGGTGCACAGTATCGAGCTTCCGCCATAACTGATAAATGGAAGTGTAACTCCTGTGGAAGGAATAAATTTGGTCACTCCTCCAACTGCAAGAAATGTCTGAAATATGAATACAATCCCAAGCCCCAGTGCGGTAAATTTGAAAAATACATTATCAATTTTCATGGAAATATTTACAATCATAATAAAACAGCTTATATACACCATCAGCATACAGAGGGCAAAAACCCCACCCAGTTCTTCACATATTGCGGCAAATATGAAATCGCTTTCAACCACCGGTATTTTCTCAGGAATCCCTCTGCCAAGCCCAAGACCGAAGAGACCGCCCGCAGCAATGGCAAACATCGACTGGGTTATCTGATATCCGCCCGTATCAATGATACTGAAAGGGTCCTTCCATGCGGCCACCCTTGTCCTTACATGCGAAAACAGATGATACGCCACCACGGACGCCCCGACGCCGCCTGCACCGCCCAAAAGCAGATACAGGTAATTGCCGGTTGCCGATACAAGAATAAAAAGGTATGTTATGAAAAATATTAATGCTCCTCCCAAATCCTTTTCAAGAATCAGAAGTACAGCATGCGCAGCGGCAACCGCCGTTACGATTGCTATATGCTTAAAATTCTTCTTTCTCGTAAGAAGAGCCGCAGCAAAAAATACATATAATATCTTAACAAATTCAGATGGCTGAAAGGCTATATTGGATATGACTATCCAGTTTTTGGCGCCATGTATCTCCTCTGCAAACAGAAGCGTCACAGCAAGAAGTGTCATCCCTACAATTCCATACTGCCATCCAAGTCTGTCAAAATACGGAAATTTCTTTATTACAAAAGGAACAAGCAGACATACTCCAAGTCCTAGAACTACTATACACAACTGCTTTACAGCATATTCGATCTCAATGCGCTCCAGCATAAATATACCGATCATAATGAGCATAACCATATTATTGAGCATGAGCCTGGAAAGTCCCTTATAAAAAATGTTATATACAAAAAAAGTAAGCGAATACACTACAAGTTGCGCAACATACAGAATAATTATGTTAAAATCCCAGCTTGCAGTGTACAAAAGTATATGTGCAATCGTCATTATGATATATATACATGTCCGCTGTGCCTTTTGCTTATAGAAACAGAAGAATGTATATAAAGCAAAGACAATTACCATTATATAACCACATAAAACTGCAATTGTATTCATACCAGCCTTCTCTTTATCCTTTCCAGTACATCCATTACACGCACCTTTTGCTCATTGGTAAATACGACCCTCAGGGCAGATGCATGGGATGGTATTTTGGTATCCGTAAGATCAATGGTTTCATAATGCAGGATTTCCGTATATCCGTAATTATCATACCGGTTTACAAAATATGCATTGCCATATGAATCATAAAGCTTTCCTGTATCGCCGTAATCAATTATGGTTACCATGGCACGAGGTCTGTTATATACGGCAATGTCCGCATCAAACATCATATTAACAATCTCCGGTTCAGTCATCTCCACAGATGCAGAGCACTTAGTAATCCCAAGTGATAATGCAGCTCTTTGTGCATAAGAATTTCTTACGTACAGATTATCGGCAGAACGTATCTCAAATTCAAAATCCTTTCTGTAATGTTTAAGATACGAAAGTTCCGACAGCGTGCATACCACAAACCCCTTTAAACTCTCACACTGTAACAGCATCCTTATATCGTAATTATCACTGAAATACTTCTCGCCATCCATATTAAATATTCTTGGCATAACAAGATATATGGGTTTTTCTGCATATTCGATAAGACTTAAGCACTCACTCTGAGTCATATCCTCTACGTGCACATATATCTCATCTATAATATCGGATCTGTTAACAATGTCATACTGAGCCTTAGTTCTCACCTCTGCAATGAAAGTTTTTTTCGCACTTCCTGATTTTTTGTGTGTACAATCAGGTATATATACGCATTCATCCTTCATGCTTCTGTGATACGGCTTTGTTATACAAAGATAAAGCTTTGTAAGCGCCTCTCGCCGCATGGTCTTAAGCATTCCCACAGGCATAAAGATATCGTCATCAATATCCACTTCCAGTTCATCCCATGCAAATAAAGTGTCTGCCGATACCATAACCTTATCATATATATCCTTCTTTGAAGTAGGGCGTTTTACGGCTTTTTCAACCACATCTCCGTATACTACAACCTCTCTGTGATAATCACGTGTCAGATGTACACTTAAGACTGCATTGCGCCCCCTCTTCGCACTAAATTTCCCACTTATACCGGATAAATGTAATCCCAGACCATATCTTTCATGCAGACTATTTATAAGATATTCGTTGCGAACCCTTACGACATCACAGTTATTATATGTTTTTTTACAGTTATAACCCGTGTTGATCACAAGGCTCTCACCCATACCCATACCCTCCTTGAGAGTATGCTGGTGAAGTACATTGCAGTCCCTGTCCCTTATCTCAAGGATGTCTCCCGGATGGCATTCCGATACAAATCTTAACTGCGCCTTTTTCTTATCCGGCATATTGTGAATTACCTTTCCAACCAAAAAGCCAAGGTGTCCGGGTCTGTCCTTTGCAAGCATCTTATCTCTGTCTGTATCCTTCGTAAGATAACCGCAGGTGAAGCCTCCCCTGTTATATATATCCTTAAGAAGATCTATATCCCTTCTAAGCTCATCTGAGCAGATTACCTTATCCCTGTATGCCTTTTCGCCCATAGCACAATACATATCCGTGTATTTTCTGTACAAATAAGTTGCAAGGGCGACATATTCCGGCTTTTTCATTCTGCCCTCTATCTTAAAGGAATCTACGGATAGACAGATAAGTTCGGGAATGTAGTGCAGACTGCACAGGTCTTTAAGGCTCAGAAAATATGCGGATTCACCCTTATCATTTCTGTAAAGTTTCCTGCAGGGCTGGGCACATGCGCCCTTATTGCCGCTTCTTCCGCCTATAAGACTGCTCATAAGGCACTGACCGGAGCACGAAAAACACAGTGCGCCCTGAACGAACAATTCAATCTCAACATCCGTATTTTTACGCATTTCTGAAAGCTCCATAAAACTAAGCTCCCGTGCAGTAACGATGCGCGTAACCCCATACGGTTTAAGAAGATTGGCTTCAGCGGCCTGCATAATATTCATTTGTGTGCTTGCATGTATTGGCATATCGGGGAATTCTCTGTGAATAAAGTCCATAACGCCGAAATCCTGTACTATAACGGCGTCACAGCCTGCCTCGTATATAAGCTTCATATATCTGTAGAAATCTTTAAAATCATTCTGATTAAACACAGTATTAACTGTGATATATATCTTTTTATCATAAAAATGAACATCATCGATGACCGAAACAAGAGCCTCATCACACAGGTTATCGGCAAATGCCCTTGCACCGTATTTTCTGCCGCCGACATAAACGGCGTCACAGCCCGCATTTATGGCGGCATGGATACTTTCAATACTCCCGCCGGGTGATAATATTTCGGGTTTTTTCATACAAATACACCTATTTTCTTGAGCCTCGTTTTAAAACCTTAAGCTCTGCCTCAAGATCTGCCTTAACCTTCTTAAGGTTTTCAAGTTCCTCCGTTGTAACGGCAAGGTCATGCTTTAGCTTAAAGTTAAGGGAATTAACCTCCTCAAGCTCTTCCCTGACTTCCAAAAGCCTGTTCTTTGCGTTAAAATAATCATCTGCAATATTAATCTCCGTAAGAACTACCCTGGTATCATTGCTGATGAGTGAAGCCGCAAGGCCCTTGTTAATCTCTTCCCTTTTTCTGTTGATATAAGTGGCTATCTTCTGAAGATAATCATCGCTCTCATATCCGCATATAGTGTATTTTTCCCCACCTATAAGTACTTCGACCTCATTTTTTGTTTTCATCATGACCTCCTGTTATCAATGCCAAAATGCCTGTAACCAAGCTCCGTAACGATGCGTCCTCTTGGTGTTCTTGCTATAAAACCATTCTGTATAAGATACGGCTCATATACATCCTCTATGGTTCCGGAATCTTCTCCTATGGCCGCCGCAAGCGTGTCAAGACCAACCGGACCTCCGGCAAATTTCTCTATCATCTGGGTGATAATGTTGCGGTCAGTATTATCAAGACCACATTTATCCACATCAAGCATATCAAGTGCGGACATTGCCACTTCTCCGGTAATGATACCATTATATCTGACCTGTGCAAAGTCCCTTACTCTCTTAAGCAGTCTGTTGGCAATACGCGGAGTGCCTCTCGAACGTCTCGCTATCTCAAGCAGGCCATCCTTGTCTATATCTACACTAAGAACCCTTGCAGAACGTTTTATAATGCTTTCAAGCTCCGTGACATTATAGAATTCAAGCCGGCTTATAACACCAAATCTGTCCCTTAAAGGCGCCGTCATCATTCCTGCGCGGGTCGTAGCGCCTACAAGTGTAAATTTTGGAAGATCAAGTCTTATGGAT
The DNA here is from genome assembly GCA_949292725.1 of uncultured Eubacteriales bacterium. Lineage (GTDB taxonomy): Bacteria > Bacillota > Clostridia > Lachnospirales > Lachnospiraceae > V9D3004. The sequence goes on from CASFAQ010000009.1 coordinate 27,153, forward strand.
TTGGCATTGGCGCCTTTTCCTATGATAATATCTATCACAAAATCCTCCATTGCAGGATACATGACCTCTTCCACCTGTCTGTTAAGCCTGTGTATCTCATCAATAAATAACAGGTCGCCATCTGAAAGATTGTTAAGAATAGCCGCCATATCTCCGGGTTTTTCTATAGCGGGTCCTGACGTTATCTTAAGGTTTACGTCCATTTCATTTGCTATTATCTCGGCAAGAGTCGTCTTACCAAGCCCCGGAGGACCGTATAATAAGACATGATCCAAAGGCTCGTTACGCTTTTTTGCCGCCTCAATATATACCTTAAGCGTTTCTTTAGCCTTAGTCTGTCCCACATATTCGCTTAAGAGTTTAGGTCTGAGACTGTTCTCAATCCTATGGTCTTCTTCTATATATTCTGTAGAAATAATCCTTTTTTCCATACTTCCTCCGGATGATTACATGTGTTTGAGCGCTGCCTTTAATATATCTGAATCTGTCATATCATCGGTGACATTAACGTTATTTACAGCGCTTACGGAGTCTGCCTGCGAGTATCCAAGCGATACAAGGGCCATTACGGCATCGTTTTTTGACGAATCGGAAAGACCGGACTGAGCAGTGCCTGTACGATAATACTTCACCGCATCATCAACCTTATCCTTAAGTTCAAGTATAATCTTTTCCGCCGTCTTTTTGCCTATTCCCGGAGCCTTTGCAATAGCTGCGGCATCCCCTGAAAGCACCGCATATGTTATATCATCGGGCGTAAGAACTGATAAGATTCCCAAAGCCGCCTTAGGTCCGATTCCGCTTATGCCGATAAGCTTCTTGAATATATCAAGCTCGTCCTTCTCATAAAACCCATATAATCTGACGGCATCCTCTCTGACGCTTGTGTAAGTATGTATCATTACACTGCTGCCGATATGGGGAAGTCTTTCTGAGACTGACAGAGGAACCAGAATCCTGTAACCCACCCCTCCGCAGCTTATAACAACGGAATCGCCTTCATTATATTCAAGTACTCCTCTAACAAATGCTATCATAATACTCTCCTGCCATCTATACAAGTGTTGAAAACATATTAAGAACCGGCTGTATAATTTTATCCTTCAATGGCCTCTTAAGCCAATTCTCATACGATATCTCCTTGGAAATATCAAATGTTTCATCAAAATCCCTATATATATCAGCCAGTATATCGTCCTCACATATCCACACTGCATTTTCAAAATGCAGATAAAAACTTCTGTAGTCCATATTTACAGTGCCTACAAGAGCACAGCTTTCGCTTATTATAACCTTGGAATGGATGAATCCCGGGGTATACTCATATATCCTTACTCCGCCCTTAAGAAGCGGACCGTAATTATATCTGGTGATCAAATATACCTTCTTCTTATCGGGAATCCTTGGAGTTATGATACATACCTGCACGCCGCGTCTTACCGCCTCAATAAGCACCTGTCTCATATGCTCCTCAAGTATAAGATACGGAGTCATGATATACACATATTTCTGTGCTGAATTGATAATCTGCCTGTACGTGCTTTCGATTATATACTCCTCATTCCTGTAAGGTCCGTCCGATATGGCGTGCATATAGCAGTTATTCTTCTCAAACGATACTGACGGTCTGTATCTGTCATATGCGATATTCTCATCCGGAAGGCATATATTAAGTATCTGAAGAAATGTGACCGTAAGTCCCCACACTCCGTCTCCTTCCATACGTATTCCACTATCCTTCCACACCCCGAATCTCTCGATGAGATTGGCGTATTCGTCAGCTATATTAAAGCCTCCTGTATATCCTATATTGCCATCCACCACAACTATCTTCTGGTGCGTTCGGTAATTCATTATAAGTTTGTCAGTGTATCTGTGTATAGGGTTAAACAGCAATGTTCTTATACCCTCTTTATTGAGCCTTTCACAAAAATGTTTGTCCGTCCTTATCATACCTCCGAAATCATCATATATAAATATGACCTCTACGCCCTCTCTTACTTTCTTTAAAAGGATTTCATGAAGCATGTCCCATAATGCGCCCTCGGCAATTATAAAGAAATTAATCAACACAAACCTCTTCGCATTCTTGATATCGTAAAATATATCCTTAAACACATCCTCGCCCATGCTGTAATATTTTGCTTTATTATTCCTGTACAAAGGCATATTAAAGCTTCTTAAATACTTCGATATTCCCGCAACTTCAGGATGCATTTCATAAAAATCACGTTCGCACTTTGCATCGTGCTTTATATAAGGATAACTTTTCTTAATCTGACCTTCAGTCTTTCTAATCATCTTAGACTGCGTATTGCCCCTTCCCCACAGATAATACATGATGTGGCCCGATATCGGGAGCAGAAGCGCTATGGCCATCCATGCCACCTTAAATGATGCATTCTTTTTGGCATTGGTAAGGCCCAGGGCGACAAAAAAGCTTAAAAGCTCAAGTACAAAGTAGAATAATGTCGTATACTGCCTTAGCATTAGCGGCAGCAGAAGTATTATAAGCATCTGGAACAGTACAAGAAGTCCTATAACAACTGCCCGCAAAAATCCGCTGAAATTATTCTTTACCCTTCCTTTAATATTCGTCATCGACGCTTCTTTGATATCGCGCTCATGCTGCTTTCTGATACGGTAGCGTCGTATATTATGTTTTTGATATCTGTACAGAACCTTAATTTTTCTTTTGCTGATACTCAAAAAATCACCACTCATAAAAATATAGAGAATTATATCATACAGTTAAAAATTTTTCCACTGTTCAGTAATATATGGTCATCAGTATTTTTTAAGGCGCACATTATTTTTGTTCTTTAGAAGTTTTTTATAAACCCTGTATTGAGCCTTCGGAACCTTAACAGTCGTCTTCTTCTTAAATGATTTGACTGCCTTTTTGGTCATTCCTTTTACCTTGCATCTTATACCATCTTCAGTATATATGTATTTGGAAAGCTTAATCTTCTTATGCTTCTTAAGTGACTTATGATATTTTACTATTATCTTATTTTTGCTGACCTTCGTCACCTTATAAAGCGCCTTATATTTGCTGTCCTTTACAATGTCGCCCTTCTTTAATGTCTTTTCTGCGACACTTCCCTCACTCTCAACAGAAGTGTCCGTAGTATCAGAAGATGATAATGGTGGTGCAGAAGGCGTCGTGGCAGCAGGCGTAACCGTAGGTGTAGCGGAAGGCGTAACGGAAGGTATAACAGAAGGTGTATCAGAAGGAGGTGCAGCCGTAGGTGCGTCCGTAGGTGTGCCCTCAGGCCCCTGTGTTATGACATAATATGCTATTCTTCCTCCGTCCGAACTCACATAAAAGCTTACGTCCCCTGTGATATCCATATTATCATACAGGCCCGAAACGTGTGCAAAATGAGAATCCGCATATAACGAATACGAAACTTCTGTATACGTAAGAGTGCTTCCCTGTGGCAGTTTAAGGTCAATTATGAAAGGATCATAAACAGTTCCTTCGCCGTAGGCCTTCTGATCATTAATGTAGTAAGTGTACGTCGGATTCCAGTACTCATCATATTCTGTATATGTATACATACTAAACTGCATATCCCCGATAATAAGTTCTTTAAGTGTTGGAAGTCCGGCGCTTGCAGCCGCAATATCATCTCCTCCTGTAACAGAGTATCTAAACGATAACTTATCATTATCATTAAGGGTGATATAATTTATACCATAATTATCACAGTCATCATCATTATAACTTAACATCCAGCCCGACATATAGTACTCATCCACATGTCCAAGACCATTAATGGATGAAACATAACCATCATTCATCTCGTAATCTATATCATTAAATGTCATGGCCTTTGTAACGGCATCTGCCGCATCAGTAGCACACACCCTGCATGAGATTATAACTCCTGTTTCTGACGCCCTGTCTATATTTGCCGCCCCGGCAGTATAATCAAGTGCCTCCACTGTTACTTCTTTTTGATTATTCATTATGTCAATAAGAACCGGTATATTTGATATCAGTTTTTCATCAGAGTCAAGAAGCGCTGTTCCTGAAAGCTTTTCATATATGTAATATACTGCGTATATTTCATCATAATGCATGGATTTCTGAACATTCTCAACGGATATGCCTGATATATCATATAACGGCATCATATCAATATATTCTGAAGTATTATCATTCATATCCACAAAGTTATAACAGTTGTTTATAATACATCCGTCATTATATCCAATGATCATTCCCTTATCCGTACCCGTAATAACGCCTGCATTATAGCAGTCAGATATAGCCGCTCCCGTTTGTGCGAGGTTATCAAAACATCCGATAATTCCGCCAACACCCGATAATGCTGTTATATCGCCATAATTTGAGCATGCAGTAACGAATATCTCCGACGCTTTAGAGTAACCTGCTATTCCACCTGCATAATTAGCGCCGGGAGCTGATATATCCACGTCACTTACACAGTCCTTTACCGTACAGACACTGCTGCCGCTTCCTGCCTTAAGTTCACCGGCTATTCCACCCGCATAGTCTTTTGCGGTACTAATCTCTCCCTGTACTGTAAGATTCATTATGACACCCTTTGATGAGCCAAACAGCCCTGCATATCCGGTATCATATACAAACAGTCCCGATATGGTATGTCCGTTTCCGTCAAATACTCCTGCAAAAGGTTTTGCGGATGTTCCTATCGGAGTCCATCTATAACCCGCAAGATCAATATCGCATGCAAGAGCCGCAGAAAGTGCGGACGCATTCCGGTTAACCTCACCGGCAAACCACGCAAGCTCCGCTCCGTTCCTTATCTGATACACACCTGATAAATCACATTCAGGCTTTGTCATACTGATTCCGTCCCATGCGCCTTCATTCGCTTTATTTAATTCTATGGTCAAAACGCCGTCCTGTACAGACTGTCCGGACACCTCTCCCATTGCATAATTATACCCCGGAGTATATATTTCATAGGTATACATCTCATCATCCAGTACAGGAAATGAACCATCATTAAGATATGCCACATTATCGGTACTGTCTTTAACGATAAGTGTGTAATCACTTATATCCTTACCGTTTTGTGAATCCGTAACCTCTACATCCACCATCTTAAATGAATTATCCGAAACAGGCAGGCTGATATGCGGCAGCATACCAAAATACCCTTCCCTCATAAGTGCGGTAAACTGTGCGGTTTTACCCCGTTCGTGCGTAAGCTCTCTGTGAAGCCCGTATTCTGAACCGTATCCGCTCTCATATATATTACCGGAGAATGTGTATGTATCGCTTGTACAGTATTTCGGTATAGTCACATTTACGGTCTGGGCGGATATGGTATCCGCGAACAGGTACTGATTTTTTGCGCCCTTATATTCATTGCCATACATATCTGTCAGATTGATTGTTCCAGACATATTATATATTCCGGCAAGCTTATTGGCAGGTATATATATTCCCTTACATGATGCTCCAAGAGAATTGTCCTCACCAAATCTTATATCTATGCTGCATCCCGGTTTAAGTTCATCCCTGCCAATAATATTTCCATCGGCATCGGTATATGTATATTCCACATTCGTTTCCTTTGCGCGAATTACCTGATATACTGAATTACCGCCCTTTGAAACTTTGATTATATTGCTTCCGCATTTTAATGCACTGACAGTTACCGAGCCGTCGTCATTATATGTAACCCCGGCTGTACTAAAACCGCTATATGAGAGTCCCCCATCCGTATAATGCGGACGCAGTACGGACACCTCGGTATTGCTCTCAGGTATAAATGTATATGATGCACCATTTTCCCCGTTTGTATAATAGAGAACGTCAAGCTCGGCGTCTATATCATCGAAAGAGAGCTTATCCCCCGAAGTATTCAGTCCTTCATTTATGGTCATCCCGGTATCCATATCGGCATTATCACCGACACTTATTACGATTACTCCCGTATTCTCAGGCCATATCGCACTAAAAAATGTACCGCCGTAATTTTGTGACGCCATATTGGTCATCGCATCATATGTAACAAGTACGATAGCTGTTCCCCTGCCCACTGCCTTTATATCCGTGACTGCGCTGTTATCACCGGGTATTATCTCTATAACGTCGTCGCTTACATTTCCATACTCATCTATAATGGTATAATGAAAATCAGGCTCTGCGATTTTTGCATTTGAGATGCTCTCAATGGCCTGCCAGTTACGATAACATTCAAGCCTTACCGTTTCGCCCTCTGAAAGATTTATATATCCCTGTGAGTTTACATTCATATATATATCGGCAACATCATATTTATTTGCCGTCAGATCATCAATGACCGTATCTGGATTATGTGTATCATCATTCAGATACAGATCATCCTCAGTAACAGTAAATTCAGAGTCTTCATTAACCGAAACCCAATTCCAGTAAGTGACAGCACCCTCCATTGAAACCTTATAATAATAGTTTCCTCCATTTGCATACGTATAACTATATGTATCGGTGCCGGCACTTTCATCACTCTGCGGTCCCGATACAGGACTTAAGGTACTGTATGTAAATGAATTTGTAAGCTGTCCCGTAACCAATTCGGCTTCCTTTGGCACGGTAATCGTTACACTTCTTTTAAGCGGTGACGATATATTGAATCCAAATGAGCGGTTGGAAGTAATTGTTGCCGAAGCGGTCTTTGGCATATACTCTTTAGTCTTATCTGCAAGTGGTGTTACCGTAACCGACAGCGAATCTCCCAAAAGACATATGGCAGAATACCTGTCAGGATTATTTGACATTCTGCCGAGCGTAGAATTTCTCAGTGCTCCGCTACTGTCATAAAGCACATGTGATATCTGATAGTCCGATGATTCAGTCCAGCCTGTATTGGCACAGTATATATTGGTTACTGTGTATACGGTAAATGACTGGGACGGAGTCTCGTCTACAACTATTTCCACGGTTCCGTTTATAGTTTCATTATCAGTCGCATAGGCTGTAAGCGTGTATGTATCAGGCTTAAGCCTAAGAGAGTATACATACCCCTGAGGATCACCCGTCTGTATATCATTACCGGAAGAATCCTTAAGCGACATCATGGATGAAACCGAATTCATCTTAATCTCAACATCCACACATCCATCATCTAAAAGAGATTTGATCTGCGATATTGCCCATTCGATATCATCATCTGATGCTGCAGGTTCTGTCATCACTGACATAATATGGCTATATGCATCCTCATATGTACTTATCAGATCATAATTTTCCGCAAATAATGTATACAATTTACTTTTATCACATGAAGTATAATACGCCGGAATACTTCCCTGACTAGCGCCATTATCCTCGCCAAGGTCAGCACCATAGTCAAACAGGCTGTACTGCCACCTTATAACATTTGTATGCTCATTATCCGCATTGTCAGAAAGTACATATCCTCCTGCTCCGGAATTGATAAACCGATTATCCACAGACACCATCCAACCGGATGTGTCAGTATAATCATATTCACATAGATCCGTGCCGGATTTTTCGAGAAGAACCGGCGCAGAGCCATGAATTTTTCTGTATACATCTATTATAGAATCCGGTATATCAGTAGTTCCCTTATCTATATTTTCTATGCACGAAAGATAAAAATCATTATCCGCATAATCCGCGCCAAGTCCGGGTTCTGTACTGATTCCCGCTTTTGCAAAAAAAGCATATGATGCCTGTGAAACTGTGAGATTATCAGTATCAATATCAACTCCTATCTCATCCCATGCAGATTGTATCTCATCATAGGACATCCTAGCCGGAAGTATATAAAAGCCCTGTCCGAGAGAAAGCCCCTCCACTGAAAGAACTACATACCTATCGGAATTATTCGTTTTATTTGCCTTAAGGTCATATGGGGTGCATGTCACAGCCATAATTACCGCCATGAATAATGCAATTATCCTTCTTGTAAAATGTTTCATAAGTCAATTATCCTTCGGTTATATAGAATATTTTATCCGCACGCGATTCAGTTTCTTTATCATGCTCTTTTGCAACATTGCAAGAAAAAGAATTGTGGATATGCCATGGATTACATTTATCGGAAAGCCGCTTACATATGCGGCTGAAAAAAGTGTGAAGTC
>CASFAQ010000010.1 GCA_949292725.1 uncultured Eubacteriales bacterium
ATATATGCGGGAAGACGATTCGCTGACCGGACTTGGTCAGGTCAAGCTCAATAATAATGATGAGAATGTTAATATCAGACTTGTCTCAATAATCGGAGAAATTGAAGGGCATGATATATCGCAGGGCAATATTAAAACAACAAAGTATGAACATATATTGCCCGGGCTTGTTGATGCAGCCGACAATAAGGATATTGACGGAATTCTTTTGATTATCAATACGGTAGGCGGCGATGTGTCGGCGGGTCTTGCAATCGCTGAAATGGTTGCCTCAATTACCAAGCCTACTGTTGCGCTGGTGATTGGGGACAGTCATTCAATCGGAGTTCCGCTTGCGGTTTCTGCCGATTATTCTTATATTGTTCCAAGCGGAACCATGATAATTCATCCGGTAAGGCTTAGCGGCACGGTGATAGGCGCACCTCAGACGTATGATTATTTCAAACTGATTGAGGACCGTATCGTCAGTTTTATTTCATCACATTCAGATACTAAAAAAGAACAGATAGTGGATATGATGCAGCAAAAAGGACTGCTTACCAAGGATCTTGGTACGATACTTGTGGGCAGTCAGGCTGTGGAACGGGGGTTGATAAATGAAGTGGGAGGCATAGATGAGGCTCTAAAAAAACTTAAGTCCATGATTTCTTATAAAGAATAAAACAAATGTTTGCATTTTGTATGGATACAAGTTATAATCAAGAAAGCTAAAGGAAAAGGGGAGGATTTTGTATGACTTTATTTCATGCAATATTATTAGGACTTGTACAGGGGCTGGCCGAGTTTCTGCCTATAAGCAGTTCAGGACATCTTGCCATAATGGAGCAGGTCCTTCGTGTTGAGAACGCCGGAATGGTATTTGACGTAATGCTTCATTTTGGAACGCTTGTAGCTATTTTTGCCGCATTTTGGGGCGATATTAAAAAAATGGTTGTAGAAGCTGTACTCATAGTAAGGGATGCAGTTGTTAATGTGATAATATTCTTTAAAAATTTCAATAAACCGGTACGTGATAAAGCTGCTTATAACAAGATTGTTAATTCGTCGTACAGAAAATTTGTTATGCTTATCATTGTATCGACTATACCTACAGGTATTATGGGAGTGCTTTTTGAAAAGGCAATAGGAGTCGCGGCTACTTCGCTTATTGCAGTGGGTATATGTCTTCTTATCACCGGTATATTACTGTTATTATCGGATAAGGCAGGCAGCGGAAACAAACATCCTAAGCAGGTTACATATCGGGAAGCCGGAATAATAGGCGTTGTACAGGGTTTTGCAACATTTCCGGGGATTTCAAGATCGGGTTCTACCATTACTGCATGCCTTTTATGCGGATTTGATAAGAGCTTTGCTGTAAGATATTCATTTATCATGTCAATCCCGGCTGTGCTTGGCGCGGTAATTTTACAGCTTAAAGATATTACATCGTTAAGCATTACCGGTCAGGAGGCACTTTATTATGTGATAGGTACGCTTGTTGCAGCTGTTGTAGGCTACATATGTATTAAGACAATGCTTGTTCTTGTCAGAGGAAAGAAATACAAATATTTTGCGTATTACTGCTTTTTGGTAGGCGCCTTTTCCATCCTTTGGGAGCTTGCATAGGAGGTTAGGTTTTTTAATGGCTAATAAAAGAGGTACATATGATGACAATGATAATGGATTGTCAAAAGAGCTTATTATATGGATTGTTTTACTTGTAAGTATAATTCTTATATTATGCGTGTTTGATCTGTGTGGACCGTTAAGTGATATCTTTGGTGCATTTCTTTTTGGCGTGTTTGGATTTATGGCTTATATATTTCCTTTCATGTTGTTTTTCTCTGTTGGATTTCATTTGATGAATGCGAATAATAAAAGAGTGACCGGAAGGATAGTAGCCTCATGGATACTTTATATTATCATTACTGCGCTTCTACAGCTTTTTAAAGCTAATCAGGCGGAAAGTATCTTTGGCTGTTATGTTCAGGGGTATACCGAAAAAATGGGTGGGGGTTTTATAGGCGGACTTATAAGTACCGGCCTTTTAAACGCTGTGGGAAAACTTGCGGCGGCGCTTATACTTATAATCATTTCACTTATGCTCTTCGTATATATAACAGGAAAGCTTATAGCCTCAAGAGCACTTTATAAGAGTGCGGAAAAATATAATGAATACAGAACGCAGCATGTAAGGGAGGATGCGCCGGAGGTGACCGGTGAGCAAAAAAAGAATAAGCGGTATACTTATACATTCCCAAAGGAAAATGATAATACCGCTGAAAAAAAGACGCAAAAAAAGAAAAACATTAAAGATAAAGAGGTGCATGATGTTCCTAATGAACATACAGTCATAGTGCACAGAGGGGATGAACAGCAGACTCTTCCGATATACCAGAAGGAAATCGATGAGAAATTCGGTACGGCACCTCAGTCTAAGGCAGACGATTCGCTTGACAGGATTATTGCAAGGGCAACGGCTCCGGATAATGAGGCAAGCGATATCGATACACTGACCAATGCAGGGATGGATAAGCCCGTACAGGAGCCTGTTAAGCCTGTGCAGGAGGCTGTCAGTCCCATGCCTGTGGATGAAAATATAGATATTAAACTTCCTCCTGAGCCTGTCAAATACAAATTTCCTTCTCTTAGCCTTCTTTCGGCTCCGAAAAGGTCGGGAAAGGGTATGTCTGACCGTGAATTAAAGGAGATGGCGATAAGGCTTAAGGAATGCCTGAAAAGTTTTAAAGTAGACGTGACAATAACAGATATTATATGCGGTCCGACAGTGACAAGATACGAGCTTATGCCTGCTCTCGGAACAAGGGTCAAAAAGATTACGGAGCTTGAGAATGACATAAAGCTTAATCTCGCAGTTGCCGATATCAGAATTGAAGCGCCGATTCCCGGCAAATCTGCCGTGGGTATAGAGGTTCCGAATTCAGGTGATTCACTTATTACGCTACGCGAGATACTTGAGAGCAATGAATTTATTTCGCACAAATCTAATATTGCGTTTGCAGCCGGAAAGGATATAGGCGGACGTAATATTATAGCTGATATAGCAAGGATGCCGCACCTGCTTATTGCGGGAGCTACGGGCTCCGGTAAATCCGTATGTATCAACACGATAGTAATGAGCCTTATATATAAGGCCAATCCGAATGATGTCAAACTGATTATGATAGACCCTAAGGTTGTAGAGCTTAGCGTATATAACGGAATACCGTATCTGTGCATACCTGTGGTAACAGATCCAAAGAAGGCTGCGGCTGCGCTCAATTGGGCAGTTGCTGAGATGAATGAGCGTTACAGCAAATTTGCCGAGCTTGGTGTAAGGGATATGACAGGCTTCAATAATAAAGTAGAGAAGCTTAAAGATAATCCAAATATGTATACGAAAATGCCGCAGATCGTTATCATTGTAGATGAGCTTGCTGACCTTATGATGGTTGCGTCGCATGACGTGGAAACGGCTATCTGCCGGCTTGCACAGATGGCAAGAGCTGCCGGAATCCATCTTATAATCGCAACACAAAGACCGTCAGTTGATGTTATAACAGGTCTTATCAAGGCAAATATTCCGTCAAGGATAGCGTTTGCAGTATCATCCTCTATCGATTCAAGGACAATACTGGATTCTTCCGGCGCCGAGAAGCTTCTTGGAAAGGGCGATATGCTTTTTGCACCGCAGGATATATCGAAGCCTATACGTGTACAGGGTGCATTTGTCTCTGACAGCGAGGTTGCAAGGGTAACTGATTTTATTAAAAAACAGTACGATACCCCTGTGTATGATGAGGTTATAATAGATCAGATTGATAATACAGAGATTTCAACCAAATCGGCTGACAAGTCATACGAACAGTCAGGAGAGGATAGTAATGGACGGGATGAGCTTTTTTATGATGCGGGAAAATTCATTATAGAAAAGCAGAAAGCTTCGATTGGCACATTGCAGCGTGTGTTCAAAATCGGTTTTAACCGTGGCGCGAGAATTATGGACCAGCTGTGTGAGGCCGGAGTTGTCGGCGAAGAAGAGGGCAAGAAACCCCGTAACATATTAATGAGCCTTGAAGATTTTGAGCAGATGATATCCGAAGGAAGGTGATTGGCTTGAAACTCTGGATTGTTGTCAATCATTTTCTCAGAGCACCTAAGTTTTGTGAATTGGAAGAGAGATTGTCCGATGCCGCTTCATTTTACGGAATCGAATATCAGATTGTTACCAATTCAGAATGTCTCATCAGCTGCGATAATAACAGCTTAACCACCGGCGTTATTCCGAATGGAACAGATCCCGTACTTTTCTGGGACAAGGATATCAGGCTTGGTAATGCGCTTGAAAGATGCGGTCACAGACTATACAATTCTTCTTATGCCGTAAGCGTATGTGATGATAAGACGTTGTCGGCTATAGCGCTTGCCGGATGTGGAATCCGAATGCCGCATACAAGTATATCGCCAATGACATATCGTAATGTAGGTTATACGGATTGGAATTTCCTTGAGAAGATTATTGAACGCATAGGATTTCCGATGATTGTTAAAGAAGCATATGGTTCATTCGGACAGCAGGTATACAAATGCGAGGATTATAATGAACTTATGCAGCTTGTGAGCTGTATTGATTCAGAAGCCATACTTTTTCAGCAATATATAAGCTCAAGTTATGCAAGAGATGTTAGGCTGCAGGTGGTAGGAGACAGGGTGACAACGGCAATGTATCGCTATTCTGAATCAGGGGATTTTCGTGCCAATATTACGAACGGTGGTAAAATGATTCCCTATGATGCCAATGATGAGGAAAAGAAATTTGCCTTATCCGTTGCAAAAAGGTTGAAACTTGATTTCTGCGGTATAGACATGCTGTTTGGCGAGAATGACGAACCGGTATTATGTGAAATCAATTCGAATGCACATTTTGTAAATATTGACAACTGTACCGGTTCGGATACGGCAAAAGACATTATTTCATATATTATTTCAAATCATTCGGGATGGTAAAAATGAAAGATATCTGGCTTATATATTACGACTCATATATCTCTAAGAACAGGTATTTTATTGATGAAATCATAAATGAAGGAAAAAAATCCGGTCTTAATGTCAGGCTTGTGACGGTCGAGGATTTGGATAATAATATGTATGATAACCTGCCTGATGCGGTCATTATGCGCGCTATTAATCCTGAACTCTCTATGAAGCTTGAAGATATGGGAATAAGGTTATTCAATAACGCATCTGTTTCAGTACTGTGTAATAATAAAGCTGAGACGATACGAAGGGTGCATAAGCTTGGAATAATTCATATTCCTACCATAACAGTCTCGCTAAAATCATCTGCAAAAGATTTTCAGTTCTCATATGAATATATATGCAGTCCTTTTTTGGAGCATTATAATGACACGCTTACAAAACTTAATGAGAATATCCTTGATGATATTTTCATGAAAAATAAGTGCGCGGATATTGATTTGTCAAAATATGTCATTAAATCCGTAACGGGGCATGGTGGACGCGAGGTTATGCTTTTATCTGATTTTTATTTGGGAAATGGCGAGTTTGGTGCACAGGAACGGGATGCATCGTCTTTCTATAGTGATAAATATATTATTCAACCGCTTATGTCTGAATATATGTCGGATATACGTGTATATATAATAGATGGAAAGATAATTGGCGCAGTTAAAAGAAGTGCCGGAAATGGCTTTAAATCCAACTATTCGCTTGGCGGAAGGGTTTGTCTTTTTACTCCGGAAGGATATATGTATGAATACATCGGCAAAATACTTACGCTATGCGATTTTTCTTATATAGGAATAGATTTTTTATATTCGTCTGAGGGCAGACCGGTTTTTAATGAGATAGAAGATGTTGTAGGAGCCAGAATGCTTTCAGAATGTGGCGTTGATGATTATGTGAGAAAATATATGGAATATATAAGGATATTATGATATTATTCTGGTATATGGTGACAAATTACGCTATGGAGGAATATTTTCATGAAAAGTGATATTGAGATTGCACAGGAAGCGGTAATGAAACCTATCGGCGAGGTTGCGGCAGCGCTTGATATTAATTCGGATGAACTGGAATTATACGGCAGATACAAAGCAAAGCTCTCCGACGAGCTTACGGAGCGCATTAAAGATAATGATGACGGAAAGCTTATTCTTGTTACGGCTATTAATCCTACTCCTGCAGGAGAGGGCAAGACTACAACCACCGTGGGACTGGGACAGGCGTTCGGACGTCTTGGTAAAAAGTCCGTTATTGCGCTAAGAGAGCCGTCGCTCGGACCGTGTTTTGGAATCAAAGGAGGCGCGGCCGGAGGAGGATATGCTCAGGTTGTTCCAATGGAAGAACTTAATCTTCATTTCACGGGAGATTTTCACGCAATTACCTCGGCCAATAATCTTCTTGCCGCAATGCTGGATAATCATATAATGCAGGGCAATGCATTAAGAATCGACACTGACCAGATTGTATGGAAGAGATGTGTTGACATCAATGACAGAGTTTTGCGTAATATCGTAGTTGGGCTTGGAAGAAAGGCCGACGGTGTAGTGAGGGAGGACCACTTCATCATAACCGTTGCTTCAGAGATAATGGCGATTCTCTGTCTTGCTGATGATATGAACGATCTTAAAAAACGTCTCTCGCGTATCATCGTAGCGTATAATTATGATGGAGAGCCTGTTACGGCCGGAGACCTTCTTGCAACGGGTTCCATGGCGGCGCTGTTAAAGGACGCCATAAAGCCTAATCTTATACAGACCCTTGAGAACACACCGGCTATAGTACATGGAGGTCCGTTTGCCAATATAGCGCATGGATGTAACAGTGTTCGTGCGACCAAAATAGCGTTAAAGCTTGCAGATTATGTTATCACCGAGGCCGGATTCGGAGCCGATCTTGGTGCGGAAAAATTCATGGATATCAAGTGCCGTATGGCAAAGCTCAGACCTGACGCAATAGTACTTGTAGCCACAGTACGTGCCCTCAAATACAATGGCGGTGTACCAAGGGATGAGCTTTCGGAGGAGAATATGGATGCTCTTAGGAAGGGTATTGTTAATCTCGAAAAGCATATAGAAAATATTGCTAAATTTGGCGTGCCATGTGTTGTTACGCTCAATAGATTTGTTACTGATACGGATAACGAACTTGATTATGTTAAAAAATACTGCGAAGACAGAGGTTGCAGTTTTGCTCTTTCCGAAGTATGGGAGCACGGCGGTGACGGCGGTATTGAGCTTGCTAATAAGGTTATTGATACTCTTGATAACAAACAAAGTTATTTTCAACCACTGTATCCTGATGATATGTCACTTGAAGAGAAGATTGAAACTGTTGCAAAAGAAATATACGGAGCAGATGGAGTTACATTTGATGTATCTGCAAGAAAGTCAATGGAGAGGCTTACAAAGCTTGGATTTGGACATATGCCGGTATGTATGGCTAAGAACCAGTATTCACTATCGGATGACCCGACAAGACTTGGAAGACCTAAGGGATTTACTGTTAACATAAGGGATATATATGTATCGGCAGGAGCGGGTTTTGTCGTGGCCATCACAGGAACTGTAATGACAATGCCTGGATTGCCATTACATCCTGCGGCTGAAAGAATTGATGTAAATG
Organism: uncultured Eubacteriales bacterium; assembly: GCA_949292725.1. GTDB lineage: Bacteria > Bacillota > Clostridia > Lachnospirales > Lachnospiraceae > V9D3004. Next base: position 7,630 of record CASFAQ010000010.1, read on the forward strand.
ATGAAGGAAAAATAACCGGATTATTCTAAAGATGCCCTTTGAATTTCTGCTCACAATATATACATCTGTATATGCGGTTTGCTGGATCGGTTAATTTAAATGTATGCAAAAGTCCCCGTTCTGTATCTGAAGACGTTACGCAGCGGGGATTTTTACATTCTATAATCCCGGTAACCACTTTTGGAAGCTTAGGGTGGGTTTTTCTTACTATAACGTCATTCTCGATAAAATTCAGTGTTATATCTCCGTCAAGAACTGCAAGCAGATCAAGGTCAACAGTTATCGGTCCCTCTATCTTGATTATATCCTTTTTACCCATTTTGCTGCTCTTTGCATTCTTAATAATTGCAACACTTTGTTCAAGCTTTTCAAGATTCAGATAGTTGTATATCTGCATTGCGCCGCCGGCTTTTATATGGTCGATTACAACTCCCTCATGAAGTCCGCCTATATTTAACATATTATCGCCTCCTAATTTGGTTCAGGTATATCAAGCATGGACATAATAAGAGCCATTCTTATATACACTCCGTATTGCGCCTGTTTAAAATATACCGCGCGGGGATCCTTATCAACCTCCGTCGCAATTTCATTAACACGTGGGAGCGGATGTAAAATCAGCATATCGTCCTTAGCCAGTTCAAGTTTTTTATTATCAAGTATAAAGCTGTCCTTAAGACGTATATAGTCTTCCTCGTTAAAGAATCTTTCTCTCTGGACTCTTGTCATATACAGGATATCAAGGGTGGGAAGAACCTCCTCAAGGTTGGACGTTTCGTAATAAGGTGTTTGATTGGCGTCAAGCACATCTTTTCTTAGATAATCAGGTATTTTAAGTTCATCAGGAGATATCATGACGAATTTGGTGTCCGGATATCTTACCATTGCATTAATGAGCGAGTGGACTGTACGTCCGAATTTGAGATCGCCACATACACCTATTGTAAGTCCGGACAGATTTCCCTTTAATTCTTTTATGGTGAGAAGGTCTGTATAGGTCTGTGTAGGATGGTTATGGCCGCCGTCTCCCGCATTGATTATGGGAATCCCGGAATACATGGATGCAACAAGCGGGGCGCCTTCTTTTGGATGCCTCATTGCACATATGTCGGCGTAATATGAAATTACGCGTATGGTATCTGCGATACTTTCTCCTTTTGATACGGAGCTTGAATCAGCAGAAGAAAAACCGAGAACGCTTCCGCCAAGATTCATCATTGCTGATTCGAAACTTAAACGTGTACGTGTACTCGGTTCATAAAATAAAGAAGCCAGTTTCCTGCCATCGCATACTTTTGAATATATACTCTGGTTTCTGTATATCCTTCCTGCAAGATCGAGAATATTATTAAGCTCGTCCACGGTAAGGTCTAAAGGCGTTATAAGATGTCTCATCTGTAATGCTCCCTTCCTCCGTTATTTATTGAGTTTTATTTTACAACATTTCTCGATTGCATACAATAAAATTTATTAAAATTATAGAATTTTAAAATGATGTATGATATCATTGTGTCAGAAAATAAGAGGGAGGTACATACATGGGCAAAAGAAGATTTGCGGCGATTATGGTTTTGTTATCCTGCATTGTCCTGATGTTCGGATGTAAGGAAAAGAAGGAAGGGCGTAAGGATGTACAGGAGGGCGCCTTGCAGATAGAGGTGGATAATACTACAACATATCAGGAGATAGAAGGATTTGGCGCAGGGTATACATATTACAGCAACTATGCGTATTATAATCCTTACAAGGAAGAGATATATTCCCTGCTTTTTAAAGATGCACATCTTAGTGTATTAAGATTCAAGAACAGTTACAAATATGACGAGAGCAAGGAATTTAATCCAAAAGTCGAAAAGGAATATTATGATAAGGCATATCAGTATCTGTCAGAGATTGGCGTGGAACCCAAGGTGCTCCTCAGTTCATGGTCTCCTGCAGCATACCTTAAGGACAGTGAGACATTATATGGCGAAGGAACCATAGCAAGGGATGAAGCCGGTAATTACAGATATGAGGATTACGGAAACTACTGGTATGAGACTGTTGACGCATACAATAAAGCAGGAATCCCGATTGGATATCTTAGTATTCAGAATGAGCCTGACTATACTGCGTCCTATGAAAGCTGTAATCTTGATTTTACCGAAAGTGCCAAGGGCGCTTCGTATCCTTTGGCATTTGCGGCTACGTATGATGCGGTAAGTAAGCTTGATAACCCTCCAAAGTTACTTGCGCCTGAGACGATGTCATGCGAAAAGGGAACATTGTCACTGTATATAGATGAGATTCTTAAGATAAGACCTGAGGGTCTTTACGGAATAGCGCATCATCTGTATGTAGGAGGTGGAGATGAGGAGGATGCAAATTTTGCCGATACGTTTAATACACATTTCAGATCACTTGCACTTGAATATCCTGATATGCCAAAGTGGCAGACAGAGTACTATATTGGAGATTTCATGTCCACTGCGCGTATTATTCAGAATTCGATGATTAATGAGAATCTGAACTGTTACATCTTCTGGGGTGGCACATGGATGGCTCCGGAGGGTAAGGATTACGGCAATCTGATTGGTGTTGATTCTGGAATTACTGAGGATGAGTTCTATCATGAACATGGTTATGTTATAGGTGAGAAATATTATTCCATGAGACATTTCTCAGAATATATTCTGCCGGGATATAAGAGAGTAGGAGCTACGATTACGGATGCTGACGGTAATCCTGACATTGTCGACGGCCTTTCGTGTTCGGCTTATATATCTCCGGATAATCAGGACAAGCTTGTGCTTGTCACTATAAATGATTCTGATGAAGCAAGAAAACTTCAGTATCAGTTTGCGGATTATCATATAGATTCAAGTAAGGTTATATTATCCGATTATACCAAGGGTGCCGATACGGATATAGAAGAGTTCTATATAGAAAAGGGTAGTCTGGATGAGAATCAGTGCTATGAAATTCCGGCACGAAGCGTTATGACAATTGTTATTTCGGGAATAAGTGATGCAGAAACCGTAAACGGTATATTTAACAGTGAAGAAGAGTAGCACGGGCTACTCTTCTATAACATGAATTTCGAGGTAATCAAAATCAATATGGTCGATAAAACTGTCAGCGTTGAAACGGGTTTTATCGACCCTTTTAAATTCACTGATATTATTTTCAAGCCATATTGGAACGGATAAGTCAAACTCCTTGCATATGCTCTCAAGACCGTCAAAAACCTTAGCGGTTCTTGTTATATCAATATCGTCGTTTTCATAGACATAATCCGATATAAGCCTGTTGTCTCTAAATATTTTTCCCCACAAACGAAACATTTTGTGCTCCTCTTGTTATTTTATTGCGATAACAGTATTAAGTTCTTTGCCGGTGTCCGAATATTCGAATGTTATGTTGTCGCCCGGATTTGAAAGGATTATTGATACATTTTTCGATACATCCACGTCATATATCTTATTTCCATCATCGAGTACGATATAATAATGTGAATTGCCGTCAACTACAGTCTGTGCAATTCTTGTAATCACTCCGGTGACGGTTTTAACATTGTCATACACGGGCTCATCGGATATATCTTCGGTAATGTTATTGCTGACAAGCATATCCATATAGTTCTTTTCGCATTCCTCTACTGTATTGGCAGTGGCTACCAGCGTATATTTTTGGATATTGACCATTGCATACATTTTAACGAGCCCTGCACTGTCCTTTAAGGACATAAAATATGTCGGTTCTCCGGATATATTCAGAAGGATGGGAAATGTCGCCTTATATCCGAGATTCTGAACCTTACCTTCTGCGGAGTCCATCGCAGAGTATTCCTTTGCACCGGGAATCTGATAGTATTTGGTGCGCCCAGTACGTTGGTTCATAAGTACAAATCCCACTATGGACTCATCTCCGCCAACACTCGTAATGCCTGTATATACCCATATATCATCATCAGATGCAATATAGTTGTAACCCTCTGTTGTGATAAGACAGTCCTTTTGACTTAATATGGAATTAAAATATCCATGTTGCAGCGTTCCATAATAATCATAATGGGATATAAGCAGGTCAGCAGAGAATACATGATCAACCCATTGTGGAACATCTTCAATATCATAATCTATCGTCTCACCGGTAATAGCATTAACAAGGACAACCCTGCCTATTGTAACGCCTCCGAACAGTCCGATTGTATAATCTTTAACAGGGCATATCCAATACGGGGTTCCCTGTTCATCGATTTCCATATTGATGGTATCGAACATATACGTCGGATATTTGAATCTGATATGCCTGTATATAAGACGTCCAAAATGCTCTGATTTGGAATATTTGATACCTTCCGACAGTTCAACGCATTCGGCATCCTGTGATGCCATGTCTATCATGATATAAGCCGGTAAGCCTTCTTTCCTGTTAGTAAACCATTTAAGAAGACTGCCGTACTCTAATGGAGTTACTCTTACCGGCTTGCCCTGATAGTTGATCTGTGTATAGTCAGAAGCCACTTCAAACTGCGAGACATATTTAACCAGAGTACCCATTTTTCTGGCACCAACTATCTCTGCGGACATACGGTCTAAAAGAGGTATTTCATTATATGATATCTGCTTTATATCCTCAGTAAAATTACCGTCTTCTATACTGATAATTTCCCTGTATTTGCGTGCATTAAAAACTTCCGATGATAATAACGTACCAATAAGATATATTAAAACCAGAAGAATGGTAATACCTGAAAATATTTTAAACAGGATACTGTTTCCAAACAATATCTTTATATGGGTCTTATCAACTGCGTGATTCTTAAGTGTGTAAAGCCCGATTAGCGCAGTAAGAATAAGCGATAGCACTATCACAAAGCCCCAAAATCCCGGTGAATGGATATTTATCGGCGGAAGAGCTGCATAATAATAGCATCCTCCGGTTATCAAAAATAATAGTATAATTATAATAGTAGCCTTGGTTTTTCCTCTCATATGCAATCCTTCTTTTCTTGATTAATACCATAAATATTATCATAGTATATGAAGTATTGTAAACCGGTTTGTTGACCAAAATACTAAAAACTGTTAAAATAACAGCATTATAAAAAAATGGTGGATGAATATGCGTATTTTACTTATATCTTTGGGATGCGATAAGAATCTTGTTGATTCGGAATTTATTACGGGGTTAATTCTCGATGAAGGATACGAGCTTACTGATGATGAGGCCAAAGCCGATATAATCATTATTAATTCATGTTGCTTTATCAATGATGCAAAGATGGAAAGCATCGAGACCATACTTGAAATGGCGGAATACAAGAAGACCGGTTCGCTAAAAGCTCTTATTGTATGCGGTTGTCTTGCACAAAGATATGTCGATGAAATTCAAAAGGAGATTCCTGAGGTTGATGCAGTCGTAGGTACTACGGCGTATGAAGATATTGTAGATGTTATAAAAAAGACATTGGCCGGAAAAAAGGATTCATTTATTAAGGATATTAACTACATGCCTTCGCAGGCCGGACGCAGAGCTTTTCAATCCGGGACTGCATACTCCTATCTAAAGATTGCAGAGGGATGCGATAAGAAGTGCACATACTGTATAATACCTTCATTACGCGGCTCCTACAGAAGCGTTCCGATGAACGAACTTATAAACCAGACCGGACAACTTGCAGACGCAGGGGTAAAGGAACTTATGATAGTTGCGCAGGAGACTACATTATACGGAACGGATATATATGGGTATAATGCCCTGCCTGAGCTTCTTGAAAATATCAGCAAAGTAGACGGAATAAAATGGATAAGGCTTTTGTATGCTTATCCTGAGGATATTACGGATGATCTTATAGATATTATGGCTGCGAATCCAAAGATATGCCACTATATTGATATGCCCATACAGCATGCAGCTGATAATATACTTAAGAGAATGGGCAGAAGGACTACGGGTGTCGGGCTTGAGCAGATAATAGACAGACTAAGAAGCAGAATACCCGATATCGCCATAAGGACTACGCTTATAACAGGTTTTCCGGGAGAGACTCAGAAGGAACATGAGATTCTTTTGGATTTTGTAAAGAGGATGAGATTTGACAGGCTGGGTGTATTTCCTTACTCGCCTGAGGAGGGCACGCCTGCAGCAGGATTTTCTGAGCAGATTGCGGATGACATAAAACAGACACGTTTGGATGAAATAATGATGCTTCAGCAGGAAATTTCATTTGAGAGGGCTGCATCCCTTACAGGGGAGAAAATGGATGTAATCATTGATGGCGAGCTGCCGGATGAGAATGTATACGTTGCAAGAACCATGGCAGATGCACCAAATATAGACGGATGTGTATTTATCCCGATAGTTGACAGATATGTATCCGGGGATATTATCAGTGTCTGCATAACAGGAGCATCAGGCTATGATCTTTTGGCCGTGCCTGCATTATAAAAGTATCTGACGGAGGTTTAACCATGAATACCCCTAATAAACTTACAATACTCAGGGTTTTACTGATACCGGTGTTTGTCATCGTGTATCTTAATGAGCATATTCCTTATAATGAGATAATTGCAGCTTCCATATTCATTATAGCAAGTCTTACAGATTTTTTTGACGGATATCTCGCAAGAAAATATAACCTTATAACTAATTTTGGTAAATTTCTTGACCCTTTGGCAGATAAACTGCTTGTAAATATTGCCCTTATATGTTTTCTTTCAATACCGGATAATCCCGTGCATGCATGGGTCGTTATGGTTATTATATCGAGAGATTTTATCATAAGCGGTTTCAGGCTTGTTGCCTCAGACAATGGCATTGTGATTGCTGCTGACTACTGGGGCAAAGTAAAAACCACGGTACAGATGATCATGACAATTCTTGTTATTGTGGATTTTGATACGCCGGTTATGAATATTGTCGAAGAAGTACTTATATATGCGGCAGTTATACTGACCATTATATCCCTTATAGTATGTATTGCTTCCAATAAGAATGTTTTAAAGGATAATAAGTAGGGTGAATAATTATGAAAAAAAATATATATCTGTTATTATTAGTAAGTATGATAATTTTTGCAGGATGTATGAACGACAGCAATGATATTGACAATAATTTTCCAGATGAAACTGAATATGATGAGCAGACCGGTATAAATGGTTCTACAGAGCTTTCGCTATATACGATAGATTATGATACATATGAATGCGTGCCTACTGTATCCGTGGTGGAATCAGAATCCGAAATTGACGCGAGTCTTATAGTTGATGAGGTGACAGCCAATTTCAAGGAAGATGTTGTGATTGAGGATATAATTGAAAATCCGTTTGATGTTGTCATATGCTTTTCTGATAATGCAGCTCCAGTTAAAAACGTGAGTGAAGAGATGGAATATTCAATGCTGGACTGTATTGCGTACAGTCTTTTGGATAATCTTGATTACTGCAATGAGGTGTATTTTAGAAGCAACGGAATCACCTATGAAAGCAATTATATATCCATGCAAAACGACGAACCATATATATCTAAGTAACTGTTGGAGGATGTGTTTTGAGCAAGGTTATTATTATAGGAGCCGGAGCTTCAGGTATGATGGCAGCATATGCCGCTAAAAAAGCCGGGCATGATGTTACGGTAATTGAAAAGAATGAAAAATGCGGAAAGAAAATATATATCACAGGTAAAGGAAGATGTAATCTTACAAATAATTGTGACGCCGGTGATTTTATTGAAAAGGTTGTATCGAATCCCAAATTTCTTTACAGCTCCATATATATGCTGACACCCGCGCAGACTATAGAACTATTTGCAGACCAATTAAATCTTCCAATAAAGACTGAACGTGGAGACAGAGTTTTTCCTGTATCAGACAAATCCTCAGACGTTATAAAGGCTCTTACGTCCGTACTTGAAAGATATAAAACGCATATAATGCTTAACACGACGGTAAAAGATATAATTATTGAGAACCAAAAGGTCAGAGGCGTTATAACTGATGCCGGAACAATTTATTCGGATGCGGTGATTATTGCATGCGGAGGACTTGCATATCCTCAGACAGGTTCTACGGGGGACGGGTACAGATTTGCAAAAAAAGCCGGGCATACGATTACAAAAACATATCCTGCACTGGTACCGTTTGAAACAAAGGAGGAGTGGTCCGGACATCTTATGGGACTTTCTCTTCGCAATGTTTCCGTGACTTTCAAAAAGAATGACAAAATATTATATAGCGGATTTGGCGAAATGCTGTTCACGCATTTTGGCGTAAGTGGTCCGCTTATACTTACCGCAAGCTGTTATCTTATAAATTATATTTCAAAAGATTATATAGATATGTATATAGATTTAAAACCCGCACTTTCAAAATCGGAGCTTGATGCGAGGATTATAAGGGATTTTAGTGAAGCAAAAAATGCCCGTTTTTCCAATTCACTAAAGAAGCTTCTGCCACACAGGCTGATTGGTGTGGTTGTAGATCTTTCGGGAATTGATGAAAACAAACCGGTCAATTCGGTTACGGCAACTGAAAGAAAACAACTTGCCAAAATAATTAAGGCGCTGCCACTAACCATTACAAGAACAAGGGGATATAACGAGGCTATAATAACCAGAGGAGGAGTAAAAGTCAATGAAATAGATCCTTCTACCATGGAATCAAAGCTTGTGGATAATCTTTATTTTGCGGGTGAGGTTATAGATGTCGACGCAGTAACAGGGGGATTTAATCTACAGATAGCATGGTCTACCGGATATACAGCCGGAATGAGCATACATAATTAAGATAAGAAAGGATGATTTTTATGGGATATGCCATAGCGATAGACGGCCCTGCCGGTGCAGGGAAAAGTACGATTGCAAGGCTTGCAGCTGAAAAACTGGGCCTTATCTATATAGATACGGGAGCTATGTACAGGGGAGTGGCGTTATTTTTTATAAGAAATAATATTGATTATACTGATAAGGAGCAGGCACAAAAAGTATGTGAAGATATTGACATTAACATCATATACGAGGATGGCGCGCAGCAGCTTATACTAAATGGGGAAAATATAACTTCACATATAAGAAATGAACAGATAGGGAAAGCAGCATCATCTGTTGCAAAGCATATCTGCATAAGGGAGAAGCTTGTAGATATACAGAGAAAGCTTGCCTGCGATAATAATGTCATAATGGACGGAAGGGATATAGGAACCAAAGTGCTTCCCGGCGCCAATATTAAGATATATCTTACGGCATCTCCTGCAGTCCGTGCAAAAAGAAGATATGATGAACTTATAAAAAAAGGAATTGAATGTGATATAAAAGACATAGAAAATGACATAATAGCCCGCGATAATGAGGATATGAACAGGGCCGTATCACCACTAAAAAAGGCAGATGACGCATTGCTTCTTGATACCTCGGATATGAGTATAGATGAGGTGGTGGCTTATATTAATAATATTTATAAGGAGAATACGCTGTGAAAGAAGTTAAACTTGCAGACAGCGCAGGATTCTGCTTCGGAGTAAGAAGAGCTGTCGATATGGTATACAAAGAGGCGCAAAAGGGCGGCAGAATATACACTTACGGACCCATTATCCACAATGACGAAGTGGTAAGTGATCTTATGGAAAGAGGAGTATTGGTTATAGACACCGAAAAAGAGCCTGATAATGTATCCGATGCTACGGTCATAATAAGATCTCATGGTGTTGCAAGGGATATATACACCAGGCTTGAAAAGAATAATATAAGGATAGTAGATGCGACGTGCCCATTTGTAAAGAAAATTCATCGAATCGTTGACACGCATTCCCTTAACGGAGAGACGATAGTTATCGTGGGTAATCCCGATCACCCTGAGGTCATTGGCATAAAGGGCTGGTGTAATGGCGATGCATATGTAGTTTCCTCTAAGGAAGATTTGGATAAATTAAGCTTTTTTGACGGTGAAAAAGTGTGTATTGTGGCACAGACAACATATAATATTAATAATTTTGAAGAACTGGTTGAAATTTTAAGAAAAAGAGTGTATGATATTATTGCTGTGAATACTATATGCAATGCTACAGAAGAGCGGCAAACCGAAGCAAAAGCTTTGGCTTCGGAATCCGATGCTATGATTGTAATCGGAGGGAGACATAGTTCTAACACACAAAAGCTTTATCAGATATGCAAGAACGAATGCGAATGTACAAAGTATATTCAGACTCTTTCTGATTTGAAACTCGAAGACCTTGAATCTGTCCGTAGCGTGGGAATTACTGCAGGGGCGTCCACCCCTAACAATATCATTGAGGAGGTTTGGCAGGCATGTCAGAAGAAAATTTCGCAGAATTACTAGAAGAATCATTAGTCACAATCCACAACGGAGAGATTGTAGAAGGGACAGTCATTGGCGTTAAGGAAGATGAGATCATTCTGAATATCGGTTATAAAGCAGATGGCATTATAACGCGTAACGAGTATAGCAATAACCCTGTTGATCTTACAAGCGCGGTTAAGATTGGCGACAAGATGCAGGCCAAGGTGCTAAAGGTGAATGATGGCGATGGCCAGGTGCTTCTTACATATAAGAGAATTGCCATTGAACAGAGTAACAAGCGCCTTGAAGAAGCTTATAATAACAAAGAAGTTATTAAGGCACGCGTAACCCAAGTGCTTGACGGCGGACTTATAGTTATGATTGATGAGTCAAAAGTATTCATCCCTGCAAGTCTGATATCGGATACATTTGAGAGAGACCTTACCAAGTTTCAGGATCAGGAGATTGAGTTTGTGATTACTGAATTTAATCCGAGAAAGAGAAGGATCATAGGCGACAGAAAACAGTTACTTGTTGCAGAGAAGCAGAAGCTTCAGGAAGAACTGTTTGCAAGGATAGCTCCGGGTATGGAAGTTGACGGAGTTGTTAAGAATATTACGGAATTTGGAGCATTCGTTGACCTTGGCGGTGCGGATGGACTGTTACATATTTCGGAGATGTCATGGGGCAGGGTTGAGAATCCTAAGAAATTCCTTAAAGTAGGACAGACACTGCATGTACTTATAAAGGATATTAAGGATACCAAGATTGCACTCAGCCTTAAGTTTGACCGTGACAACCCATGGAAGGATGCAGCGAGCAAATATTCCGTTGGCAAGATAGTTACCGGAAAAGTTGCAAGAATGACCGGCTTTGGAGCTTTTGTAGAACTTGATGCCGGTGTTGACGCACTTCTTCATGTGTCTCAGATTGCCAGAGAGCATATCGAAAAACCTTCGGATGTACTTAATATCGGTGATGAGATAACTGCAATGGTTGTTGACTTTAATGAAGAATCCAGAAAAATCAGCCTTAGTATCAAACAGCTCCTTATCGCAGAGGAGAAGAATAGTGATGCAGAGGAAGAAGCAGCAGAGGAAGTTTCAGAATAATTAATAATAAAAACTTAGCTTGTGGCGTCTGCATATTATCAGACGCCACATTTTATGCTTATTAAATATATAATCGGGGGAATAAATATGGACTACATAAAGGTTGCCGTAGATGCAATGGGCGGTGATAACGCACCTTACGAAGTTATTAAAGGAAGCGTTATGGCGTTGTCAAAAAATGAGAAAGTCAGCGTCGTTCTTGTCGGAAAAGAGGAAGAGATATACGCGGGATTGAAGCAATATCAGTATGATGAATCAAGAATATCTGTTGTAAATGCAACGCAGGTTATCGGATTTAACGAGTCTCCTGCTGTTGCAGTAAGAAAAAAGAGAGATTCATCCATAGTTGTCGCCATGAAGCTTGTAAAGCAAGGCGAGGCAGATGCATTTGTATCAGCAGGAAGTACCGGTGCGATACTTGTGGGTGGTCTTGGTTATATCGGACGTATTAAAGGTGTTGAGAGAACTCCTCTTGCAACAGTAATTCCGACTGAAAAGGGTGGTTCGCTTCTCATAGACTGTGGAGCCAATGTTGATGCGCGCTCAAGTCATCTGGTACAGTTTGCCAAAATGGGTTCATTATATATGCAGTATTTTTGCGGTGTCAGCAATCCAAAAGTTGGTATCGTTAATATCGGAACAGAAGAAGAGAAGGGCAATGCACTTGTTAAGGAGACGTTTCCACTTCTTAAGGAATGTAGGGATATCAATTTCTGCGGCAGTATAGAAGCCAGGGATATACCTAAGGGAAACTTTGATGTAATTGTATGCGAAGGATTTGTTGGCAATGTTATTCTGAAACTTTACGAGGGACTTGCATTAACACTTCTTAAGAAGATGAAAGAGGGCATGTTGTCCACGAAAATAAGCATGCTTGGAGCGTTGCTTTCAAAAAGGTCATTGAAAAAAGTGATGAAAACATTTGATGTGTCAGAATACGGTGGGGCACCGCTTTTGGGGCTTAAGAATCTTGCTGTAAAGACGCATGGCAGCTCCGAGGCCATAGAGATATGTAATTCAATCATCCAGTGCGTATCTTTTGTAAATAATAATATTAATGATAAGATCAGTGAATGTCTGACAAAGGAAATATAATATGAACGATCGTACTGAACTGGAAAGTATAATAGGCTATACATTTAATAATAAAAACAATATGCGACTCGCACTCACGCACAGTTCATATGCCAATGAACACGGCATGGGAAAATATGCACATAATGAACGAATGGAGTTCTTAGGAGACGCTGTTTTGGAGCTTGTTGCCAGTGATTTTCTCTTCAGGGAATATCCTGACATGCAGGAGGGAGATATGACAAAGCTTCGTTCAAAGCTTGTATGCGAGGATGCACTCTCATATTTTGCAAAACAGATAGGGTTGGGAAAATATCTGTATCTTGGCAAGGGAGAGGAGCATACTAACGGCAGAGAACGTAAATCCATACTCTGCGATGCATTTGAATCAATTATTGGCGCTATATACATCGACGGAGGACTTAAAGCGGCAACTGATTTTATACACAATTTCGTTCTAAGTGATATTGAACAGAAAATGTATTTATTTGATTCAAAGACAACTCTTCAGGAGATTGTCCAGGCACGCTATGGTGTGGGAGTTGTATATAAGGTGATAGATGAAAGCGGTCCGGAACACAACAAGTCATTCAGAATTGCTGTGTATATTAAAGGACAGCTTATGGGAGAGGGCTGCGGACGTAGCAAGAAGGAAGCGGCGAAAGAGGCTGCATATAAGACTATTCTCATGCTTAACAGCACAGATGACCGGGGGTAAGGAATGTATCTTAAAAGCATAGAAGTAAATGGCTTCAAGTCATTTGCGGACAGACTTATATTCCAATTTAAGGATGGAATTACCGGAATAGTAGGACCTAACGGAAGTGGTAAAAGTAATGTTGCAGATGCAGTAAGGTGGGTTCTTGGTGAGCAGAGTGCCAAACAGCTCAGAGGCTCCAAAATGGAAGATGTCATATTTTCGGGAACAGAGACAAGAAGGGCCATGGGCTCCTCTTATGTTGCAATCACATTTGATAATTCCGATAAAGCGCTGCCGATAGAATATGATGAGGTAACCGTTGCAAGACGTGTATACCGTTCCGGAGAAAGCGAATATCTTATAAACGGGAGTACGTGTCTTTTAAAGGACGTTAAGGAACTTTTCTTTGATACGGGTATCGGAAAAGAAGGATACTCAATTATCGGCCAGGGTCAGATAGATAAGATACTAAGCGGCAAACCGGAGGACAGAAGAGAGCTTTTTGATGAAGCGGCAGGAATAGTAAAATACAAAAAAAGAAAACATGAGGCTGTTAAAAATCTTGAATCCGAGCGTCAGAATCTTGTCAGGGTAAATGATATCCTTTCGGAACTTGAACATTTGATTGAACCTTTAAAAAAACAGGCTGAAAAAGCGCGAACATATCTGGATTTGCGTAATGAACTCAAATCCATGGATATCAGCATGTTTATAATGGAATATGACAGGCTCAATGAAGCCCTTAACAGCATGAATAATAAGCTTGAAATCGCTGATTCTGAGCTTAAGACTGCGGGGGAATCATACTCATTGAGCAGAAAAACACTTGATGAGATAGAAAAGGTTATAGAGGATAATCTTAACGAACTTTCAGACAGTATCAACACTGTTAATAATAACAGATTAAAGTCTGAAAAGCTTGATGGAGAGATAAGACTTTTTACACAGGAGATAGACTCTTTATCAGGAAACGAACATCAATTTGATGATCGTATAGATGAACTTAAGGTTAAACTTGAGGAATATGGCGAGGAGAATAAAACCCTCACCGTTCAAAAAGATGAGAACATGAGCCGTCTTGGTGAGTGCGAGGGTAAAAAGGCCCAAAAAGAAGATGAACTTGACAGTTTGTTTTCCAAAATCAAATCACAGGAAGATGAGACGGATGCGTGTAATCAGACTATAATAAGGCTTATAAACAGTTCGTCTGAACTTAAGGCCAATCAGAAAAAATATGAAACCATGCTTGAACAGAATTCATTAAAGAAGGCAGAGCATAACCGGAATCTGTTCAGGATAAAAACTGCCGTAAGCAATGCGCAGGATGAACTTAAAGGCGCAAAGGAAAAGAAAAATGTCTGCGAAGAACGTCTTAATGACATTAAGGACAGACTTAAGACAATCCGCTACAGTCTTCATGAAAATGAAAGAAAGACCAGGGAGCAGGAGGCATTATATCAGGAACGGCAAAAGGATTATCTGAAAGCCGAATCAGAACTTGCCTCCCTCAATAATCTTGCCGAAAGATACGAGGGCTTTGGCTTAAGCGTTAAAAAAATAATGAAAAAAAAGAATTCCGTAAAGGGTATCGCGGGAGTTATATCGGATATAATTTCAGTAGATGAAAAATATGAAACTGCTGTTGAGACTGCTCTTGGCGGCAATATACAGAATATAGTAACCGATACCTCAGATACGGCAAAGAAGCTTATCGGATATCTTAAAGATAACAAGCTTGGGAGGGCTACATTTCTTCCGATATCCGACATTACCGCTGACGCTGATTTTGACAGTTCGCTGAAAAATGAGCGTGGAGTTCTCGGTCATGTTTCTGATTATGTTAAAACAGATAAAACATATCAGGAGATAATAAAATATCTTGTCGGAAGATTTGTACTTGTTGATGATATAGACAATGCGCTTGCACTTGCAAGAAAATACAGGCATACGCTACGTATAGTTACTCTTGAAGGAGAATTTCTTAACGTTGGAGGTTCAATATCGGGAGGTTCATACAGAAACAAAAGCAATCTTCTTGGGAGAAATCGAGAAATAAAGGAGCTTAAAGAAAAAGTCTCATTGATTAAGCAGGAAATGGATGATATCAGATCCATAATATCAGGATATACTGATGAGAATGAAAAAATATCTGATGAGATCAAAAAACTCGATGAGAAACGCGAAGCTCTCATAATCGAATATAATACTATAAGTCTTATTTATGAGCAGGCAGAGTCTGCACTTAAAGAGAAAAATGATGAATATAATGAAGCTAAATGCGGCTCTGATGATATAGAGAATGAGAAAAAAGACATAACAGCATCCCTTGAAGAAGTAAAGGAAATGCTTATACAGAATGAAGCTTCGGCTGATAAGTGTCAGAACAGGATATCAGAATTGTCCGGTGAACTTGAGGCAGATAAGGAGTTGCGTAAGGGGCTTCATGACATTATCAACAATCTCAGTCTTGAGCGTACATCGCTTATGCAGACGCTTGGTTTCATTGAGGAAAAACTTGCAAGGTGCATGCAGATGATCAGTCAGGCAGAGATTGAGATTAGTAATCTGTCCGATCAAAAAATAAGGATCGCATCTGATATTTTAAGAAAAAAAGAGGATATAGAGGCTGTAAAGGCTTCCATAAAAGGACTTACGGGTGAAAATGAGGCGCTTGAAGCACGTATAAAAGAACTTAAAGAGACACAGACCACACTTTCAGATAAAAGAAAGATGATGCAGGAAGAAAGGGAAAGACTTGCTGACAGACGTAATGACCTTGAAAAGGAGCAGATACGACTTGCCAACCAGTCAGAAAAGCTTAAGGAACAGTTTGATTCCCTGACTCATTATATGTGGAATGAGTACGAGCTTACATACAGAAGTGCAAAAGATAATAATACTGTTACAGATATCTCATATAATGAACTTAAGGACAGAACACAGTCGCTTCGCAGAAGGATTAAAGGTCTTGGAGATGTTAATGTTAACGCGATTGAGGAATACACCAGTGTCTCCGAGCGTTATAACACAATGAAAAAACAGCACGACGATATTGTAGAGTCCGAGGAAAGACTGCTTTCATTTATTGAAGATCTTGATAAAAAAATGCGTATAAGATTTACTGAAGAGTTTGATAAGATCAGCAAACAGTATAATGTCGTGTTTAAAGAACTTTTTGGCGGGGGTAAAGGAGTACTTGAGCTTACAGATGACGAGGATGTTCTGGATGCCGGAATACGTATAATTGCCCAACCTCCCGGTAAGACCCTTAAAAGTGTATCAATGCTTTCGGGAGGAGAGAAGGCGTTATCCGCAATAGCCATCTTATTTGCAATACAGAACCTTAAACCATCACCGTTCTGCCTGCTTGATGAAATTGAAGCGGCGCTTGATGATTCTAATGTAAAAAGATTTGCAAATTATCTGCATAAATTAAAAAAGGACTCACAGTATATTGTGATAACGCACAGGCAGGGCACAATGGCTGCCGCAGATACATTATATGGTATAACGATGCAGGAAAAGGGCGTATCCACACTTGTATCAGTTGATCTGGTAAATAAAACATAATATAGTTAACAATGAAAGGGGAGCATTATCATATGGCAGAAAAAAAGGGATTTTTCAGCCGCTTAAGAGGAGGTCTTACAAAGACCAGAGAGAACCTCGTTAAAGGAATTGATTCCTTATTTAACGGTTTTTCGGAAATTGATGATGATTTCTATGAAGAGCTTGAAGAAACATTTATAATGGCTGATCTTGGAATTAATGTAACAAATGAAATAACAAAGGGACTTAAAGCTAAGGTTAAGGAAAATAAGATAAAAGAAACAAAAGAATGCAAACAGCTTCTTATCGACACTATAAAAGAACAGATGAAAGTCGATGAGAACGCATATGAATTCGAGGAAAGAAAGTCTGTTGTACTTATGATTGGTGTTAACGGCGTTGGAAAGACAACCACCGCCGGAAAGCTTGCGGGACAGCTTAAGGACCGCGGAAAGAAGGTTATGGTTGCTGCGGCAGATACATTCAGGGCTGCCGCCATAGAACAGCTGACTGAATGGGCACACCGCGCCAATGTGGATATAATTGCGGGAAGCGAGGGCTCAGATCCTGCAGCAGTTGTATTTGACGCCGTAAATGCCGCAAAAGCAAGAGATGTGGATGTACTCATATGCGATACTGCAGGAAGGCTTCACAATAAAAAAAATCTGATGGAAGAGCTAAGAAAGATAAGCCGTATCATCAATAAGGAATATCCTGAGGCACTTGTTGAAACACTGATAGTCCTTGACGGAACAACCGGCCAGAACGCTCTGATGCAGGCAAGGCAGTTTAGTGAAGTGGCTGATATATCAGGAATAGTACTTACGAAGCTTGACGGTACGGCAAAGGGTGGAATAGCCATAGCCATACAGTCGGAGATGGATATTCCGGTAAAATATATCGGCATTGGCGAAACAATAGATGATTTACAGAAATTTGACCCTGAATCCTTTGTAAATGCGTTGTTTGAAGCGCCAAGATAGATTAAAATGACATATAAATAAGGACGTAGATAATATGAATAATAATTTTTATCATCCGGAGCTTCTTCAAACGCCGGAGGGAGTAAGGGATATATATGGTGAGGAATGTGCTGCAAAGGAAAATATCAGACGCAGTATACAGGATATAATCAACAAATACGGATTTGAAAGCATACAAACTCCTGCATTTGAGTATTTTGACATATTTAATAAGGAGCGCGGGAGTGTTGCATCCAATGTTATGTTCAAATTCTTTGACAGAGATAATAATACACTGGTTTTAAGACCTGACATCACTCCGTCAATTGCAAGAAGCGTTGCAAAATACTATGAAGACGAAGATATGCCTATAAGACTATGTTATACAGGCAATACATATACTAACAGCTATAGTCATCAAGGCAAATTAAAGGAGACTACACAGGTGGGTGCAGAGCTCATTAATGACGACACATCGGATGCCGATGCTGAAATGATCGTTATCATAATTGAGTGTCTGTTAAAGGCCGGTCTTACTGAATTTCAGATAGATGTGGGACATGCCGATTTCTTTAACGGAATTGTTCATAATGCAGGGTTAAATCCCAAACAGATTCAGGATTTAAAAGATATGCTTATGAATAAAAATGTATTTGCAATAAAACAGTATCTTGATGATATAGATATTCCGGATAGTACAAAAGAGCTTCTTGTAAAAATGCCGGAGATGTTTGGCAATAATTCGTACATAGAATATGCACGCGCACATGTAGATAATGAGCAGTCAATTAAGGCAATCGAGCGCCTTGAAAAATTATATAATATTATCGAAAGCTATGGGTGCTGCCAGTATGTTAACCTTGATTTTGGAATGTTAAGCTCATATACCTACTATACCGGAATCATATTCCGGGCATACACTTACGGAACCGGAGAACCTGTGGCAACAGGAGGAAGATATGACAGTCTTCTGTCACAGTTTGGTCATCCCGGAGCTGCAATCGGCGCTGTTATATGTATTGACCAGCTTATGCTTGCCATGCAGCGTCAGAAAATTGCGATATCAGGTGCTGCGCCTGCCACAATAATGCTATATGAGTCCGCAGACAGGAATCTTGCGATTACTACTGCATCAAGGCTCAGAGGCGAGGGCATGAGGATAAGTATGCTAAGAAAAAGCGGACAAAATGACATAGAAACTTATCTGGATTATGCAAAACGTATCAGAGCGGCGTACATTATATATATTGCAGATTCAGAAAACACATATATCATTGATACTGCAACCGGTAAACAGATAAAAACAGATATAGATAAGCTTACCAAAAAGGAGGTTCATATATGAGATATATCACATTTGCGCTTGCAAAAGGCAGACTTGCCAAAAAAACAATGAACCTTCTTGAACAGATGGGTATATTCTGTGAGGAAATGAAGGACGAAAATACCAGGAAGCTTATATTTGTAAATGAAGAATTAAAGCTTAAGTTCTTCCTCGCAAAGGCGTCCGATGTACCTACATATGTGGAATATGGCGCAGCAGATATAGGCGTCGTGGGAAAGGATACTATCCTTGAAGAAGGAAGGAAACTTTATGAGGTGTTAGATCTGGGTTTTGGCAGATGCAGGATGTGCGTTTGCGGACCGAAGGAGGCCAGAGAGCTTCTTAATCATAAGCAGCTTATCCGCGTAGGAAGCAAATATCCTTCCATCGCAAAAGATTATTTCTATCATAAAAAACATCAGACGGTTGAAATCATAAAGCTTAACGGTTCGGTTGAACTGGCTCCCATAGTGGGATTGTCAGAGGTTATAGTGGATATTGTTGAGACAGGCTCCACTCTTAAGGAGAACGGACTGTGCGTGCTTGAAGAGATATGTGAATGTTCTGCACGCATGGTTGTCAACGAAGTCAGCATGAAGATGGAGCAGGAGCGTATACTTGAAATCATTAACGGTCTTAAAAGCATTACTGAGGCCGGATTGTAAAAGGAAGGTACTATAATGAAGATTGTCAGACTAAATGAAGATGAAAAAAAGAAGATATTGGATGAGCTGCAGAAGAGAAGTCATTCTGGCAATGACGAGATTACAAAATCCGTAGCAGACATAATAGAGACTGTCAGAGCTAATGGTGATAGTGCTATTTTTGATTATACTAAAAGATTCGACGGTGCATCTGTTGACAAGAGTAACTTTGTAGTATCAGAGAATGAGATAAAGGAAGCATATTCCCTTGTCCCTGACAGACTATGTGAGATAATCAGAAAGTCCATAGCCAACATAAGAAGTTTTCACGAAAAGCAGCTTAGACAGAGCTGGTTTGAGGCTGATAACGGTATAATACTTGGTCAGCGCGTGCTTCCTCTTGAGACTGTCGGTCTGTATGTTCCGGGCGGCAAAGCTGCATATCCTTCGTCGGTCCTGATGAATGTTATACCGGCTAAGGTTGCGGGAGTTAAGAATATACAGATAGCAACTCCTGTTGGCAGGGATGGAAGGATTTCTCCCAATACACTTGTGGCAGCAAATGAAGCAGGAGCGGATATTATATACAAGATGGGTGGAGCTCAGGCTATAGCCGCATTTGCATATGGAACGGAATCTGTAAAAAAAGTGGATAAAATATGTGGTCCCGGCAATATATACGTTGCCCTTGCCAAGAAGGCAGTATACGGAAGCGTAAGTATCGATTCTATTGCAGGACCAAGTGAGATACTTGTGCTGGCAGATGATACGGCAAAACCTTCCTATGTTGCGGCAGACCTTTTGTCCCAGGCAGAACATGATGAAATGGCGTCTGCAATACTTGTTACTACAAGTAAAAAGCTGGCAGACGAAGTTGTCAGTGAGATAGAGAATTTTATGAAAAAGCTTGAACGAAAAGATATTATATCGCGTTCAATAGAAGATTACTGCTACATAATCATCGCCGATGATATGAAGGATGCTGTGGATATTACCAATGAAATAGCTTCGGAGCATCTTGAGATAATTACAAAGGATCCATTTGATACTATGACATATATTAAAAATGCCGGCGCTATATTCCTGGGAGAATACAGCAGTGAACCGCTTGGCGACTATTATGCGGGACCTAATCATGTGCTTCCAACCAATGGAACGGCAAGATTTTTCTCGCCTCTTAGCGTGGATGATTTCATTAAAAAATCAAGCATAATTTCATACTCTAAGGACGCCCTTCATTCCGTATACGGGGATATTGCGTATTTTGCAACGGCTGAGGGACTTACGGCGCATGCCAATTCAATTAATGTAAGATTTGAAGAAGATAAGTAATATTGCTTTTTTTATGATACTATTATATACTTAAAAAAAAGATTGTGTGAGGACCGCTACATGGAAAGAACAGCTCAGGTAAGAAGAACAACTAATGAAACGGATATCGTATGCACTCTTAATCTCGACGGGAGTGGTATAAGTGATATACAGACCGGCATAGGCTTTTTTGACCATATGCTTTCAGGCTTTGCAAGACACGGATTATTTGATATAACGCTTAAAGCATCGGGTGATCTTAATGTTGACGGCCATCATACGGTAGAGGATTCGGGAATCGTTCTTGGACATGCTTTTTATAAGGCAGTTGGAGACAAGGCCGGTATCAGAAGATTTGGAGACTGTATTCTTCCCATGGATGACGCCCTTGTAATGTCCGCTGTTGATATTTCAGGAAGAAATTATCTGTCCTATGCGCTGTCGCTTCCTGTTTCCATGATAGGAGATATGGATACCCAGCTTGTTCACGAATTTTTCTATGCGTTTGCAGATGCGGCGCGTATTAATCTTCATATTAAGCAAATCAACGGAGAGAACCTGCATCATATTGTTGAAGCGGCTTTTAAGTCTGTTGCCAGGGCTCTTGATGAGGCGCTTACCATAGATACACGCATTGATGGGGTACAGTCTACAAAGGGTGTGCTGTAAAGGAGGGTTTACAATGGGATATAAAAAACTCATACCATTTATTAATACGGAAAGCGAATCGTCGTCACATATGGTTGCAAGGGCTGAAAAGTATGTTGAGCATGGTGCGGATGCGCTTTTTGTATTCCGTTATTCATCTAATGATATTGAACGCGAAGAATTTTTGAGCATGCTTAAGGAACTTGTTGAAATTATAGAAGTTCCTATAATAGCCGGCATATATTTCGAACATCCTGATGACGCCAAGAAGGCTTTCAACACCGGGGTTTCGAGTATTGCCGTTCAGAATAAGAAGCTTAGGGATTATGATTCGTTTGATAAAGCAGTGCAGATGTTTGGAGCTGATAAGGTATATCTGGAAATGGATGAGGCAGAATTTATAGAATCAGAATATAAGACTTATTCTTATATCGTAAAGCACCTGTCACTATGCGATAAATTTATCAATAAGGCAGCCTCGGAGGATTGTCAGATAATGCTTCGTGACAGCCTGAGAAAGAATGACATGGTAGGCCTTTTAAGCATAGAACATGTTATAGCGCTCTCTACCAACGCATGGGTCAATAATGATCTGACATTCATAAAAAATGAGCTGTCCAAATCCGGACTTAATATGAATGTTATTATGAATAAGCTTTCGTTTAAGGATTTTAAAACAAATTCCTGCGGACTTATTCCGGTTATTGCCCAGGATTATAAGACCAATGAGGTACTTATGCTGGCTTATATGAATGAAGAGGCTTTCAGACATACAATTGAGACCGGTAAGATGACTTATTACAGCCGCAGCCGCAACCAGTTGTGGTGCAAGGGTGAAACATCAGGACACTTTCAGTATGTTAAAAAGCTTTATATAGACTGCGATAATGACACGATTCTGGCGAAAGTAAACCAGATTGGAGCAGCGTGTCACACCGGCAACAGAACATGTTTTTTCACTGATTTAACTTAATTATACAGGAGGAATATTATAATGATAACCATTTTATCTGATATTTCAATGAACCTTGGAACTGCATACATGAATCATATAATAAAGATGATTATGTACATCGGCGTAGCCGCTGCCGGTATTTATATTGGAATAAGACTAAGAAAGAGTAAGAATGCCAAGAATGAACAGTAAAAAAGAACAGAAAAGGGAAGCAGAATACGCTCGTCTGTCTGAAATGATGGAATACGAGCGTATTTATAGTGAATTTGACTATATATGCGGTATTGACGAGGCGGGGAGAGGCCCGCTTGCAGGACCTGTTGTAGCAGGGGCTGTCATTCTGCCAAAAGAGTGTTATATCGAATATCTTAATGATTCAAAAAAAATATCCGAAAAAAGAAGAGAAGCTTTATTTGATGAAATAAACGAACGTGCAATTGCAGTAGGGATAGGTATTGTTTCCCCACAGGTTATTGACGACATTAATATACTTAATGCAACCTATGAGGCAATGAGACAGGCAGTGCATAATCTTAACACCACGCCGCAGATGCTTCTGTGCGACGCAGTGCATATACCTGATATCAATATTCCACAGGTGGGTATCGTCAAAGGTGATGCAAAAAGCGTATCGATAGCTGCGGCAAGTATAATTGCCAAGGTAACAAGAGACCGGATGATGTATGATTATGATAAAATGTATCCTGAATACGGATTTGCAAAGCATAAGGGTTACGGAACCAAGGCGCATATGGATGCTTTGCGAGCTCACGGCACATGTCCCATACACAGGATGACATTTGTACATTTTTAAAAGGGTATTTGTATGAATAATAGAAAAACCGGAACTGAATTTGAGGATATGGCTGCAGGATATATAATAAAATATGGTTATACGATACTTGAGAGGAATTACAGCAGCCGTTTCGGAGAGATAGATATAATTGCATATAAGGATTCGACTCTTATTTTTTTTGAAGTCAAATATCGCAGCTCAATCCGCTACGGAGAACCTGCCGAAGCGGTGGATGTAAGAAAGCAGAGGAAAATATGCCATACGGCGCTTATATATTGTACGTATCACGGATATAGCGAGGAAACACCCTGCAGATTCGATGTGATTGCGATATATCCCGATAAATCCATACGGCATATTAAAAATGCATTTGAATATATTCAGTAGATTATCTGCCAAGCAACTCATTAATAAGACCTGACTGGTCTGTAAGCTCCTTGACCGGGGCGTCGTGGTTAACAGCCATCATGATTTCAGCAATCTGATTACTCATATTAACCATTTTGTAATACTCTCTATTCTTTAGTTCGTCAGAGCAGTATGTAAGATTCGTCACATATATTCTCTGGAACAGTCCCTCGTCATAGGCTTTATCAAATTCCTCAAGCCCTCCGGTAAACAGACCAAATGTTACTGCGGCGATTACGCGTCCGGCGCCTCTTTTTTTGAGCTCGCGCGCCGTACTTATAAGACTTGCACCTGACTCGATAATATCGTCAACGATAATAACGTCCTTTCCTGCAATGTCACCGCCAAGAAACTCTACGGCAACCACGGGATGCTCACCATTAACGGTTGTAGAATAATCCTTTCTTATGTAGAACATTCCCATATCAACCCCGAGTATGGAAGAGTAGAACACGACTCGTCCCATACCTCCTATATCAGGACTTACTATACGTAGCATGTCTTTATTGAATGAAATACCTTCATTGCCGTTAATGATAGCTTCGATAAACTGAAATGAGGTAGGAAAATTATCTATACCCTGAATAGGTATGGCGTTTTGAATGCGGGGTTCATGTGCGTCAAACGTTATTATATTATTTATACCCATGCTTATTATATGTTTGAGTGCAATTGCGCAGTCAAGCGATTCAAGATTCCTGCGACTGGTAAACCGGCCCTGATAAAGATACGGCATAATAAGATTAATGCGCTTTGCACTGCCATGGCAGGCGCTTATTATCCTTTTAAGATCCTGAAAATGCTCGTCAGGCGACACACCGGCAGTACTGCGGTTGACAACGTCAGTAATTATGAACAGGTCGGTACCTCTTATGGATTCTTCAATAACTGCCTGACGTTCGCCGGTAAGAATTGCATCCATATGATAGCCTGCCTTATAGCTGTCGCATACGTATCCGGATATATCCCGGAGCATGGTGTTCTTTTTGGCAAATTGTTTTCTAAAATCAGAAATTGCAGTGTCAATCTGATGGCCAAGTTCAGTGCAGTTATCCATGGCTATGATCTTAAGAGGGGCAACAGGTAAAGCTTCCAAATATTGTTCTTTTAGCATAATAATAGGCCTCCATATGGATTTTCATGAAGAAAGTATATCATAGTCGGATAATTACGTCAAAACTTTGTATTTCATTTTGCATATATTTGTGCTATACTACGTTAGTTATTATTTATTCATTATCAGGAGCTGGTTGTGTGAAGAAGCATACTCACAGAATAACAGGTATAGTGGCTGGCAGTATCGCGGAAGAACTTGACATAGAATCCGGCGATACCCTTATTAAGGTGAATGGCAGATACGTTTCGGATGTTTTTGACTATCGTTTCAGTATTAATGATGAATATGTGGAACTACTTATAAAGAAATCAAACGGGGAAGAATGGGAGCTTTCAATTGAAAAGGAATACAATGAGGATTTGGGAATTATATTCGAAGAGCCTTTGATGGATGAATACGCCTCATGCTGTAATAAATGCATCTTCTGTTTTATAGATCAGATGCCGCCCGGAATGCGGGAAACCCTGTATTTTAAGGATGATGATGCGCGTTTGTCTTTTTTGCAGGGGAATTATATAACGCTTACCAATATGAAAGATGAGGATTTTGAAAGGATAATTAATTATCATCTATCCCCGGTTAATATTTCCGTACACACTACCAATTCTGCACTCAGATGTAAGATGTTAAATAACCGGTTTGCAGGAAATATCATAAAGCGTCTTGACGGTCTGTATGACGCCGGCATTACCATGAATAGCCAGATTGTTTTATGTAAAGGTTATAATGACGGGGACGAGCTTGAAAGTACGATACATGACCTTACAAAATATATTCCTCATATGGAGAGCCTTTCTGTTGTGCCGGTCGGACTTACTGATTACAGGGATAATCTAAAAAAGCTCTTACCTTTTGAAAAAGAAGACGCATTAAAAGTCTTGTCTTCAATCCACAAATGGCAGGAAATATGTCTTAAGCATTTTGGCACACGATTTGTATATGCTTCTGACGAGTGGTATGTGCTGGCAGATATGCCTGTTCCCGATTCGGAAGATTATGAGGGTTACGGACAGCTTGAGAATGGCGTCGGCATGATACGTTCGTTCACGGACGATTTTTATGCAGAATTAAGTAAAGGCGATGGTTCAGATAATACATTAAGTTTATCCGGAAGTAAACCTTCATTTACATTTGTAACCGGCGTGCTTTTTTCGGACTTTCTTGCGGATTGCCTTAGCGATTTCAGGGAAGCATTTCCATACTTTGACTATGAGGTAATTCCTGTTATTAATGATTTTTTTGGACACAGAATAACCGTTGCGGGACTTCTTACGGGCAGGGATATAATTGCACAGTTAAAGGACAGAAAGCTTATGGAGCATATTGTTCTGCCCGATTCGCTGCTGCGCTCGGGAGAAGATGTGCTGCTTGATGATATTCGGGTGGTAGATATAGAGAAAGCTTTACAAAAGGAAATCCATATTGTAAAATCTAATGGAGAATCTTTGGTAAGACTTGTAAAAAACATAGTTTTTAACATACAGAATGAGGTATAATATATGAGTAAACCGATTGTTGCTATCGTTGGACGGCCTAATGTCGGCAAATCCACGCTGTTTAATGCACTTTTGGGCGAAAAGATAGCAATTGTAGAAGATACCCCGGGGGTAACAAGAGACAGGATATATGGCGAGATAACATGGCTTGACAGGCAGTTTGCGCTTATTGATACAGGCGGAATTGAGCCTAATACAAGCGACCTTATGCTTTCGCAGATGAGGGAGCAGGCAGAGATTGCAATAGATACTGTTGCAGATATGCTCCGCAAATCAGGCAAGCCTGTTGTTCTTGTTGTAAATAAAGTAGATAATTTTGAGAAATTCAGTAATGATGTTTACGAATTTTATAATTTGGGTATGGGAGATCCGATTCCCATTTCAGCTGTCTCAAAGCTTGGTATAGGAGATATGCTGGATGTTATTCTTATGAATCTTGATACGGTTCATGATAACGGAGAGGAAGATGAGAGACCGAAGATTGCCATAATCGGTAAACCTAATGTGGGCAAATCTTCCCTTATTAACAGAATCGTGGGAGAAGAGCGCGTTATAGTGTCGGACATAGCGGGCACTACAAGAGATGCAATTGACACTGACGTCATATGGAATGGAAAAGAGTATGTGTTCATAGATACCGCAGGTCTCAGACGTAAGAATAAGGTCAGCGAAGATCTGGAAAAATACAGTATTATAAGAACGGTTGCGGCTATAGAGCGTTCGGATGTAGTAATCCTTATGATTGACGCAACATGCGGGGTTACGGAACAGGATGCCAAGATTGCGGGAATTGCACATGAACGTGGTAAGGGTATGATCATCGCCGTCAACAAATGGGATGCAGTAGAAAAGGATACTTACACTGCTAATGAATATACGGACAGAATAAGACAGGTGCTTTCGTTTGTTCCGTATGCTGAGCTTGTATATATATCAGCCAGGACGGCGCTCAGGATTAACAGGCTCTTTCTCCTTTTGGAGTCGGT
This sequence comes from uncultured Eubacteriales bacterium, assembly GCA_949292725.1. GTDB lineage: Bacteria > Bacillota > Clostridia > Lachnospirales > Lachnospiraceae > V9D3004. The sequence continues at coordinate 34,988 of CASFAQ010000010.1, forward strand.
TATACAGAACCATTGCCTGCGTGTAGGAACAGGCGTACTCAATGAGATTCTTGCAGAGGCAGTTGCCATGAAACAGCCGCCATCTGATAAGGGAAGAAGACTTAGATTGTATTATATTACTCAGGTTGCCGTAAAGCCACCTACATTTGTAATATTTATTAATGATAAAAAGCTGCTTCATTTTTCGTATGAGCGTTATATTGAAAATAAGATCCGAGAAACCTTTGGTTTTTCAGGAACTCCGATTAAAATATTTTTCAGGGAAAGAAAGGGAAAAGACTCATGAGTTACGAGATTGTCTTATACGTTATATTCTGGATTATAGTCGGTTACCTTCTTGGAAATGTATCCTTTGGCTATATAATAGGAAAAGATAAGGGAATCGATATACGGGACAGCGGAAGCGGCAATACCGGGACAACCAATGCTTTAAGAACCATGGGTATTAAGGCCGGTTTATTAACATTTCTTGGGGATTTGATGAAAGCTGTCATTCCGGTATTCTTATCGGGTTGCTGCGCAGCGCATTTTATGAAGGCCGGCGATGATGCCGTTTACATCATAAGTCTTATTACGGGACTTGCAGTTACGCTGGGTCATAATTTTCCAATGTGGATGCATTTTAAAGGGGGCAAGGGTATTGCGGTTACTGCCGGCGTCACCTTAGCCATAGCATATGATCAGTGGTTGTATATAGTTATAGCATTATTACTGTTCGTGGTAATTGTAATCATAACAAAATATGTTTCTGTAGGTTCGTTATGTGTTCCGGCATGGGCTTTGCCGGTATATGCATTGATTTTCAAAAGAGACAGCAGGTTGTTTGTTTTGATAATGATTCTGAGTCTTTTGTTTACAATACTAGCGTTTGTAATGCACAGGGAGAACATTAAAAGACTTTTTATGGGAACGGAAAACAAACTATTTTCAAAAAAACCAATGGAGGCGCATCAAAATGAGAATTAGTTTTTTAGGAGCAGGAAGCTGGGGAACGGCGTTATCGGTACTTGTTGCCAATAACGGGCATGATGTCTTTTTATGGTCGGCGGTTGAATCCGAACTTTCATTATTAAGTACGAAAAGGGAGCATACAGAAAGACTTCCGGGTATTATACTCCCTGACAACATATATATCGAGGGAGATTTGGAAAAAGCATGTACGGATATGGATCTTATCGTATTTTCCGTTGCTTCGCCATATGTACGTTCAGTAGCCACACAGGCTGCCGCTTATATTAAGGATGGTCAGAAGATTGTAAATGTAGGAAAGGGAATTGAGGAAAAAACCCTCTATACACTGTCACAGGTTCTTAATGACGTTCTTCCGAAATGTGATATTGCAGTTCTTTCAGGCCCAAGTCATGCGGAAGAGGTAGTAAAGGGAATACCTACAACGGTTGTTGTAGGAGCTGCCACGAAGGAGACGGCGTCTTATGTTCAGGATATCTTTATGAGTGAAACATTCAGAGTGTACATTAATCCTGATATAAAGGGTATCGAGCTTGGGGGCGCCATAAAAAATGTTATTGCTCTTGCGGCAGGTATCATAGATGGTCTTGGACTTGGAGATAATACTAAGGCTGCACTTATGACAAGAGGACTTGCCGAGATAAGCAGACTGGGAGTTGCCATGGGTTGTAAGGCTGAAACATTCTCAGGGCTGTCCGGAATAGGAGATCTGATTGTTACATGTACGAGCTCGCACAGCAGAAATCATTCGGCAGGATATCTTATGGGCAAGGGAATGACTGCAAAGGAAGCAATGAAGGAAGTAAAGCAGGTTGTCGAAGGCGTATATTCTGCGAAAGCGGCTTATGACCTTGCTAAGAAATATAATACGGACATGCCTATTGTAGAGCAGATCAATGAGGTCCTGTTTAATGATAAAACAGCTAAACAGGCGCTTAGTGAACTTTTAGAAAGAGACAGGAAGATGGAATATTCTTTTACGGAATGGTAAAATATCTGTTGACAGAAATTTGTTTTCTGTGATATTATCTTTTGGTGAGTGTTTTTATATACTTACGGTGCCGCTCAGCGAGGTACAAGTTCCGCAAGGACACCAAAGCTGGCGAGTAATGATTATAGGAGGTGCTTGTATGTACGCAATTATTGCAACAGGTGGTAAGCAGTACAAGGTATCCGAGGGCGATGTTATCAAGGTTGAAAAGCTTGATGCAAAAGCCGGAGAATCATTTACATTTGACCAGGTTCTTATTGTAAACGACGGTGAAATGAAGATTGGTAATCCTACTGTTTTAGGTGCAACAGTTGAGGCTTCTGTAGTATCAGAAGGCAGAGGTAAGAAGGTTATTGTATATCGTTACAAGAGAAAAACCGGTTACCATAAGAAGAATGGTCACAGACAGTCTTATACAGAAGTTAAGATTGACAAGATTAATGCTTAATTATGATTAATGTGGAATTTATGTACGATTCATCGGGCAGGATT
>CASFAQ010000011.1:0-32382 GCA_949292725.1 uncultured Eubacteriales bacterium
GACATACATAAGCCTTCTTAGCGGAGTGATAACAGGCGTATGCCTTGGCATGTATCTGGAAAAGAGGATGAGTTACCAGGATGCAATGCAGTACATTTTAAGCTGTATGTGCATACCGGGAGCGGTATTTCTTTTTCTGCCTTCGCCTCTTGCGCTTTTTATGGCATTATTTTCACTCTCTCTTTTATGTATGGACAGAGGACATGTTGTGTGCGCCGCGTTCTTTGCGGTGCTGTGTATGTTGACGCATCTGAGCGGAGTGTGCGCGATTGTATTATGGACGGCGGGATTTATATATAAGAAGGAAAACAGATATGCGAGTATTGTCTATGCCGCATGTGTTGCGATAACGCAGCTGATTGTATGCATATCGTGTATGGCGGCGGGATACACAAGCTTTGCGGAATATATACTTGTATTTATCGTACCTGCGTGCATGGTACTGCGCCCTTATAAGAACCTTATATACATCAATGTCATACTGGTAATCCTGAGCGGATTCTATATGACGGCTATGATGTACGGATATATATGACAGGAGATCGGATATGGCTGGGAAGAATGAAAAATTAATTCTGTTTATCAAAATATTTACGGCTTCGATTGTGGTCCACTGGTTTATTATGCTTCTTGGATATATACTTCTGACCGGATTTGGGGCTGATGATTCATATGGCGGTTTTTTCTCGTATTTTTACGAAAAATTTTCTGCCAGCGGCGACGTTCCGCATTATATTGAGATAGCGGGTAATGGCTATGCATCCTCAGGAGATACGGCTAATCTTATCGTATTCTATCCTCTTTATCCATTGCTTATGAAGATATTTGCGTTTATATTCAGGGATTATTTTGTATCCGGCGTAATCATCTCCAATATATGCATGGGCGTTTCGGCATATTATCTGTACAGGCTTGCGCAAAGGGAGCTTAATACGGATAAGGCAAAGGACAGTTTGGTAATATATCTTTTGTATCCGATGGGAGCTTTTATGGTCCAGCCGTTTACTGAGAGTCTGTTTCTGATGCTTACGCTGATCTGTCTTTACTATATAAGGGAGAAAAAATGGCTTATATGCGGTATCGCAGGACTGCTTGCCACGCTTAGCAGGTCTCAGGGTATAGCGCTCTTGGTACCGGCCGTATATGGGGCGGTCGTATATATGGTGCGTAAGAAAAAGTTTGTTCTAAGCTCATTGGCGACGTTTTTTATACCCGTGGGAACGTTTATATATCTTCTGATAAATAAAATCGTGCAGGGAGATTTCTTTGCTTTTGTAGAGCATCAGGCTGCGGAACCGTGGTATAATGTGTCGCACTGGATATCCGATAATCTGGCCCGGCATTATGAAGGGGCAATGGATTATTTCTCTCTTGGAATTATAATTTACTGGGCGCAGATAATACTTTATTTCGTCGGTGTGGCCGCGCTATTTTACGGTATACATAAAAAGGTCGCGACTTCAATAGTTGCCTACGGTGGAGCATATATATTCCTTTCATATCTGCACGGCTGGCTCATAAGCGGTCCGAGATATATGATGGGATGCGTGCCGCTCTATATCATATACGGAGCCGTAGACAATAGGATTATAAAGAATATAATACTTCTTGCCTGCGGTATATTTGCGGTATTTGTAACATTGTGCATGTGGCGCGGAGAGGCGATAATGTAATACGTAATGAATATTGAAAGGGGTTTTGATGAGTTGGAGGGTTTACAGAAGAGGATAATATATTTTGCAGCGTTATTAACAGTCTATTTTATCATGACTGCATTTGTTGCGGTGATATTTGAATATTATACGGTATCGGTGTCGAAGGGAGCGATTATATTCTCGCCTGCGATGAGCTGGCAGCTTATATTGTTTGTGCTGGAGCTTATAACCATTACGATACAGGCGGTTATGCTTATAAAACTTGTACGGAAACCTACGCATAAGGGATATGTTATTATCAGAAATACCGGTATTGCCGCAGGAGCTTTCGCAGTGGCGGCGGTTATATATGTGCTTATCAAGGACGGGGTATGCGTATATCCCACCATGATAATGGCGGTGTATATGGCGCTTATCATACTGGTTCGCGCGATTATTATTCCAAGGAGTGTCAAACGGTATATTAAGGAGAATTAATCATCCGGTAAAAGATTTCATAAAATAAAAGAAATAATTGATTTTTGAAACTAAAAATATTATAATACAAGAAGGCTGTATGAAATTTCAGTTACGAAAATTAAAAATAATACTATGAGGAGGTAATCCAATTATGAAAATGCGTAAGTTGTATGCAGCTATGGCGGTTGCTCTTACAGTGTGTCTTACGCTTCCGCTTGCATCGGATGCAGGGGCGGATGCGGCAAAGAAACCTGCGCTTAGCAAGAAGAAGCTTTCCATTAACGTGGGCAGCTCCAAGAAGTTAAAGATTAAGAACTATAAGAAAAAGGTGACGTGGAAGACCAGTAAAGCATCTGTAGCAAAGCTTTCAGCCAAGAAGAAGACTTCCGTAAAGATTACGGGAAAGAAGAAAGGCTCTGCTGTTGTAACGGCATCATATAAGCAGGCAGGAAAGACTAAGAGGCTCAAATGTAAGGTTACGGTACGTGAAAAGACCGTTAATGATGTTACGGTGACTCCGGTGCCTGTTGATAATTCGACTCCGGTACCACAGCCTACGGCAACTATCGATCCGAATGCGCCTACGCCTTCACCGACTCCGTTCCCATATGACACATATGAGGGATGCCTGTGGAAACAGCCGGCGGACGTACATATCAAGGATCTGTTCTCTCAGTATTTTGTCAGTGGAGTCAGTACAGATCTTGGAAGCTTAAGATTCGGTGAGTCCGCAGCACTTGTAAAGTATCATTTCTCAAGTGTTACCATGGGTAATGAGAACAAGATGGAAAGCCTTATAACTGATGAGGCGACAGATGAGTATCCGGATGGAATGGGTAAGGCTAATGTTGATAATTACTATGCAACCAACGGTGAAGGAAAGGTTATAATTAATTACAGGACACTTGAAAATGTGCTTTCATATTGTAAGGCTAATAACCTGAAGCTCCGTTATCATGCATTTGTATGGCATTCACAGGTTCGAGAGTACTTCTTCCTGCAGGATTATAACTATTCCGACTACAGTCTTGAGGATTACGAGGCTAACGGATGGGATACATCCAATTATCATAAGCTTGCTGATTATGATACGATGAAGAAGAGACTGAATGATTATATAAGCCAGGTTATTGATTATATCTATTCACATGGCTATGGCGACGTGGTATATGCATATGATGTAATCAACGAGGCAGCTAACGGTAATGTTACCTTTACGTACAATGATAATGGTTCAACTGTTTCAGTAAGGACCAATCCGGGAGTAACGACCCAGTCAGGAAAGACCGTTACTTCTGACAGCAGCCCTGATGACGTAATGGATATGCTGGTAAATGAGGGAAGAGTTCCTGCTGCAAGCCACAGCTACTGGTATGCAACACTTGGTAAGGATTATCTCTACCTGTCATACCTGTACGCATATGAGGCAATTCAGGAGGCTATGGCAAAATACGGCGCTCAGTTCGGTTATACACAGACTCCGTCGCTGATATATAACGATTACAACACGGATGCTGATAACCAGATAAAACTTGTTAATTACATTAACTTAACATGTAATGAGGTTAACGGAACATCGGGTATCAAATACTGTGACGGTATCGGACTTCAGTCACACAGTATTCCTGAGGCTACACAGGAGAACATGATCAAGAAGATAGCTGATGAGGGACTTGAGGTTCAGATCACGGAGCTTGATGAGAATATCAACATAGCTGAGGATACTCATGCATCCAAGATGAAGAAGCTGTATGGTATCTATATGAAGTATTCAAAGAACGGTGAGTATGGAAGCGTCCAGGGCGACGATTACATCGGAGTAACATCTGTTACCAACTGGGGAATATGTGATGGTGACGGAAGCTGGGGAGCAGCCTATCTGTTCAAGACGTATGACGATCCTGAAGAGATTCTTTCGCTTGAGCCAAAGCCTGTATTCTACGGAATATTACAGGCCGGAGGCGTGGACTGCGGAGATGAGGTTTATTAATACTTAATGAGTATTCTGTCACATAGAGGCAGGGACGTGGTCCCTGTCTCTTTTTAACGCTACTATTTGAAACCTCATCTTGACAGGAAAACGCTTTTAGAATACTATAAGATATTATACTTATACATAATAACAGGAAATGAGGGTAACTATGAAAAAGGAGCTTGAAAAGACATATAATCCTTCGGACATTGAGGATAGGCTTTATAAAAAATGGATGGATAAGAAATATTTCCATGCGGAAGTTGACAGGAGTAAGAAGCCATTTACGATCGTAATGCCTCCTCCTAATATTACGGGACAACTTCACATGGGACATGCTCTGGATAATACACTTCAGGATATACTTATAAGATATAAGAGAATGCAGGGATATAATGCTCTGTGGGTTCCGGGAACCGACCATGCTTCCATTGCGACGGAGGCCAAGATTGTTGAGGCTATGCGTGAGGAAGGCATAACAAAAGATGATATTGGAAGGGAAGGATTCCTGGAACGTGCGTGGAACTGGAAAAAGCAGTACGGCGGACGTATCGTATCGCAGTTAAAGAAGATGGGCTCATCCTGTGACTGGGACAGAGAGCGTTTTACAATGGATAAGGGATGTAATGAGGCCGTAAAAGAGGTATTTGTTAAACTTTATAATAAAGGACTTATTTACAGGGGAGAGAGGATTATTAACTGGTGTCCCCACTGCCTTACATCAATATCCGATGCTGAGGTAGAACATGAGGATCAGGCAGGTCATTTTTGGCATCTTAAGTATGAGCTTGCAGACGGAAGCGGCTCTATAATGCTTGCAACCACGCGTCCTGAGACGCTTCTCGGAGATACTGCCGTAGCGGTTAATCCTAAGGACGAAAGATATGCGTCATATGTGGGCAAGACGGTTATACTGCCTATCGTTCACAGGGAGATTCCTATTGTGGCTGATGAGTACGTAGACATGGATTTTGGAACCGGAGTTGTTAAGATTACGCCTGCACATGATCCGAATGACTTTGAGGTAGGTTTAAGACATAACCTTCCTGTTATCAATGTAATGACTGATGATGCGAGGATTGTGGAAGAGTATGAAAAATACGCCGGAATGGACCGTTACGAAGCAAGAAAGGCAATAGTAGAAGATCTGAAAGAGGAAGGAGCCCTTGTTAAGGTTGAGGATCATGACCATAATGTAGGTGTATGCTACAGATGCGGAACCACCGTAGAGCCGCGTGTGTCAGAGCAGTGGTTTGTAAAGATGAAACCGCTCGCACAGCCTGCCATAGAGGCTGTAAAGAGCGATGAGACACAGTTCGTACCTGAATACTTTGAAAAAACATATTTCCACTGGCTTGAGAATATACGCGACTGGTGTATATCAAGGCAGCTTTGGTGGGGTCACAGAATACCTGCATTCTATTGTGACGATTGCAAGAAGATGGTTGTTACGAAGGAAGATGAGGCAGTATGTCCGATATGCGGCAAAAAGATGCGACAGGACCCGGATACTCTTGACACATGGTTTTCATCAGCGCTTTGGCCGTTCTCAACGCTTGGCTGGCCGGATAAGACCGAGGAGATGGACTATTTTTATCCTACGAGTACGCTGGTTACCGGATATGATATTATCCCATTCTGGGTTATGAGAATGATGTTCTCAGGTATTGAGCAGACGGGAAAGGCTCCGTTTGACACCGTGCTCATTCACGGGCTTGTACGTGATTCGCTCGGACGCAAGATGAGCAAATCTCTCGGCAATGGCATCGACCCTCTTGAGATTATCGATAAGTACGGAGCTGATGCACTGAGATTTACGCTTATTACGGGCAATGCTCCGGGCAATGATATGCGTTTTTACAATGAGCGTGTTGAGGCAAGCCGTAACTTTGCCAATAAGGTATGGAACGCTTCGAGATTTATCATGATGAACCTTACGGATGAGGAAATGAATACGGATGGCATGCCTGAGCTTACCGATGCGGACAAATGGATAATATCTAAATTCAATGATACTGTAAAGGAAGTTACTGAAAACCTCGATAAATATGAGATTGGAATAGCTGCCGATAAGATATATAATTTCATATGGGAGGAGTTCTGCGACTGGTATATAGAGATGGTTAAGCCACGTTTGTATAATGATGGGGATGAGACAAGGGTAGCTGCACTTTGGACCCTTAAGGGAGTGCTTACGGATGCGCTTAAGCTTCTTCACCCTTATATGCCTTTCGTTACCGAGGAGATATACTGTACGTTGATGGATGATGACGATATATCCATTATGGTAAGCGACTGGCCAAAATACAGAGAAGAGTATTATTTTGTCGAAGAAGAAGCAGCTGTTGAGAGGATTAGGGAAGCCGTTAAGGGTATAAGAAATGTGCGTTCCCGGATGAATGTTGCACCGGGACGTAAAACTGCTGTATATGTGGTTTCCGCCAATAAGAAAGTAAGAGAGATATTCGAGAAAAGCAAGGTTTTCTTTGCGACGCTTGGTTACGCCGGCAGTGTAAATATAGCGGAGGATAAGGAGGGTATTGACGAGGACGCCGTATCCATACTTATACCGGAGGCGGCCATATATATACCGTTTGAGGAACTTGTAGACGTAGGCCTTGAGATAGAGCGTCTCAAGAATGAGAAGAAGAAGCTTATATCGGAGCTTGCGCGTTCAGAGAAGATGCTTGGCAACGAGAAGTTCCTGGCAAAAGCGCCGGAGACCAAGATTGCTGAAGAGAAGGCTAAGCAGAAGAAATATCAGGATATGATGGAACAGGTTACTGAGAGACTTGCCGCACTCGAAAAATAAGTCGTATTATGCGGCGGATGTCTGTTGATTTTTGGATTGCCTGTAAGTATTATAGTTTTGAGAGCGAGGAAGGAGAGACTAATGATTAATTTTGAAGAAGAACTTAATAAATTCCAGCCCAGTATGGACATAGAACAGACTCAGGATGCTGTGTATAATAACAGATATGAGGATGTGACTGACGTGGTAAAGGATCTGCTTAAGGAGCTTAATTCTAGGTAATGTTCGTGTGAGTGACTGGAGGAAAGAGTATGAATTGTCCTATATGTAAAGAGCCGATTACCATGCAGACCATGCGTTGCGGTAATTGCGGCAGGAGTATGAATGTATACAAGAGGGTAATCAGAATATCGAACACGTTGTACAACAGGGGACTTGAAAAAGCCCATATCAGGGATTTGAGCGGAGCGATAGAAGACCTTAATCTGAGTCTCAAATATTACAAGAGAAATACCGACGCAAGAAATCTTCTGGGACTTGTATATTACGAAATTGGCGAAACAGTGATGGCGCTTACACAGTGGATACTCAGTAAGAATCTTCAGCCTGAGGATAATGAGGCGGATTATTTTATTGAGGCCATACATTCCGACGCATCGCTGGATACGCTAAACCAGACGATTAAAAAATATAATGCGGCGCTTATTTCTGCCAGACAGGGCAATGATGATCTTGCGATTATCCAGCTTAAGAAGGTTGTTTCCCTAAGTCCGAGATTTGTCAAGGCGCATCAGCTTCTTGCGCTTATGTATATGATGAGCGGGCAAAAGGAGCTTGCGATAAAAGTCCTTAAGGCGATTAAGCCTGTTGATATCAATAATACCATTACGATCAGATATCTTAGAGAACTTGGCATAAAGCATGTCTCGGCGTCGCGTGCGCCCGCACAGGATGCCGGGGGCGGAGGCAGGAAGATATTTCATGGGGATTCGGGAGTTGTTGTAAAAGAGGTCGGCTCATATAAAACCGAAAAGCCCAGAGTATATCCTTTTGTCAATGTCATCATAGGAGTTATAATAGGTCTTTTGGTAGGAGTTGTATTGATATCGCCTACCATAGCAGGAAGAATCAGTTCGGATAAGAATTCTGAAATTGCTGATTATGGAGAAAAGCTTGCGACAAAGGATAAAACCATATCTGACCTGCAGTATGATAATGAGAATCTGAACGCTCAGATAAGTGAGCTTCAAAAATCACTTGAAGAGGCGACCACCGACGATTCTTTGTCGCTGGCAGAAACATACGAAAAGATAATTGAAGCCTATATAAGCTATAATGATGATAAAAAATCTGAGGCCTTAGCTATGATATCCGGCCTTGATGTGTCGGCAGTGGAAAATGAAGCCGTAAAAAGCATACTGACCCAGATACAGAGCGAGGATGCTATGACAGCGTCTGCCGAAATTTTTGAAAAAGGGCGTATAAGCTATAACAACGGAAATTATGACGAGGCGCTTACATACCTTACGGAAGCGCTTAATCTAAACCCGGATAATTATGATGCGATGTACTTCCTTGGAAGATTGTATCATAAGCAGGGCAACAGTAAAAAGGCGGAGAGTTACTACAGACAGGTTATCGACGATTATCCGGATTCGCCAAGAGCATCTGAGGCAAGAAGCAGGCTTAGCGAACTGGGAATAGATGTTGATACTCAATAAGCGTTACGATAAGACTGACGGCATACCGTTTATGCAACAAAACGGTATGCTTTTTTTAGTATAGAATAAAGGAGGCTTAAGATGCAGATTGAGAATAACAATCTTATAATTCATGCAGGCAGGGAGATAGACCATATGAGCGCTGAAAGAATCAGACGCGAATTTGAAGAATGCTATATGACCGGCAAAGTAAAAAATGTGATATTTGATATGTCCGACGTAGAATTTATGGACAGCTCTGGAATCGGGATGATCATGGGCAAGTATATGAAAGTCCGTTATACGGGAGGCCGGGTATATGTCGCGGGTGTACCAAAGCATATAGACAGGATACTTGATATCTCGGGAATATATAAAATTGTGTCAAAATGCGATAATGTATTTCAGGCATTAAAGGAATGTTAATTGGGGGAGAATGTATGGATAAGGTTCAGAAAATGAGTATTGAATTTGGCTGTGAGCCTGCTAACGAAGGCTTTGCAAGAGTTGCGGTGGCTGCATTTGCCGCGAGACTCAATCCTACGCTGGGTGAAATATCGGATATAAAAATGGCGGTATCGGAGGCGGTGACCAATTCGATAATACATGGGTATTATCAGATGGAGCAGGGAAGAATATATGTTGAATGCCAAATTGAAAATGATATGCTTGCCGTCTGTATTCGTGATAACGGCAGGGGCATATCTGACATAAAAAAGGCCATGGAGCCTATGTACACCACAAGACCCGAGCTTGAGCGGTCGGGTCTGGGATTTGCATTTATGCAGACATTTATGGATGAAGTGTCCGTGAAATCCACACCCGGAAAAGGTACAACAGTAAAAATGACTAAAACGATAACAAAGGAAAAAGCTATAATGGATGATATCGGTATGGCTGTTGGATACAATTGAGCTCATAAGGATGGCCCGAAACGGAAATCCCGACGCAAGAGAGGAGATTATAATCAATAATATGGCTCTGGTGTGGAGTATTGTGAAGAGATTTTCTAACAGGGGTTATGAGTCCGAGGATTTGTTTCAGATAGGATGCATAGGGCTTATGAAGGCGGTTGACAAATTCGACCTTTCATTTAACGTAAAATTCTCAACCTATGCCGTACCTATGATTCTGGGTGAGATAAAAAGATTTATACGAGACGACGGACCGGTGAAAATAAGCCGCAGCATTAAAGAAAATAATATAAAGATAAGACAGGCCGGAGAGCGGATTATGCAGGAGCTGGGAAGGGAGCCTACAATGCAGGAAATATCCGGGGCGACGGGATTGTCCGTCGATGATATAGTAGTTGCGGCCGATGCGTCGCTTCCCATAGAGTCAATCTACAATACGGCTTATCAGGGTGATGGAGAGGATATTCATGTGATTGACAGGCTCAGCGAATACAAGGATTGCGGAGATGTTGACATAGAAAAAGAAAGGGTCATCAATCATTTATTGATAGAGAAACTGTTATCAGAACTGTCGGAGACGGAGCGTATGCTTATTAAACTTAGGTATTATCACGATAAGACGCAGGCTCAGGTTGCCGGCAGACTGGGGATAAGCCAGGTTCAGGTATCGCGAATGGAGAAAAAGGTCTTGATGAAAATGCGAAAATGCGCAGCGTGCGAATAAAAAAATAATATGGTGGCATAATAATGTATAAATATCAGGAAAAGAGGTCGTCTTATATGAAGAAGGCTCTGGCAATTTTTATGATAGCAGCATTTGCCGCCTGTGCAGTTGTTATGTACATGTACTGGCATCAGGATTCGGATATTGTGGACAAGGGTGTGCTGGTCTGGAGAGAGTGCTATGGATTCTGAGCTGTATATTAAAATAGACCAAAATACAAAGGTAAATAAAAAGAAAATACTGCTTTCCGACATAGCGGAAATTCATCATGCGGATCACGATATTGTAAAGGAAGTGGGCGGATACGCCGTGCTTAATATAACTGCTGATGAGAGTGGAATGTATGCCATGACGGTACTGAAGGTCGTTGAGCTTATTCACAGAAAAAAACCGGCTCTCAAGGTCGTAAATGAAGGCGAAAGCGATTTTGTCATTGAATATGTACCCAAATCAGAGCAGAAGAGCAAGGTTCTTGAGTATGTAAAGGCGGGCTTTGTTACGCTGGTTGCATTTGTTGGAGCGGCATTTACGATAATGACATTTAACCTTGACGTAAGCGTGGGTGATCTGTTCGATAATATATACAGATGGTTCATGGGTGTGGACAAGCAGGGTAAACCTACAATACTTGAATTTTCATATTGTATCGGACTGCCGATAGGAATTATCGTATTTTTTAATCATTTTTCAAGAAAGAAGCTTACCGTTGACCCGACTCCCATACATGTGGAGATGCGTAATTATGAGGATCAGGTAAATAATGCGCTTATTAAGGATGCGTCGAGGGAAGGGAAGACTATTGATGTTTCTTAAAGGGCTTGTGATGCTTGTAATAGGTGTCTCTGCAGGCGGCATGGTTGCTGCGGGAACATTTGCATTTATAGTGATGCTTGGCGTATTTACAAGGCTTGCTTACAGAACGCATACATCATCATATACTTCGATATATGAAAGTGCGATAGTGCTTGGCGGTACGCTTGGCAACATAATCCTCTTATATGAGGTACGCATTCCGCTTTATTATGCGGGTATCATAGTGTTCGGACTATTCTGCGGCATCTTTGTAGGATGCCTCGCAATGGCGCTTGCTGAGGTGCTTAAGGTGTTTCCGATACTTGTAAGACGCACGGGCCTTTTTGAGGGACTGCCGTTTATCGTATGCGGGATTGCCGCAGGTAAAATGGCGGGAGCGTTTGTGCAGTTTGTATACGGCTGGACATAATATATATGGATGGAGGAGTTCCTATGAATATAGAAGATGTGATGAATGAAAATGACGAGACTGTGCGCAATAACGCATATAATGAATATGTTAAAAAGATTACCCCGAAACATTCGTGGTGGCGTAATATGTGCAGGGCGTTCGTCTTTGGGGGCCTGGTATGCACGCTTGGACAGCTGTTTACATCATGGTACATGAGTATGGGAAATGATGAGAAGACTGCGGGCATGTATACGACGCTTTCTCTTGTGCTTCTTAGCGTGATTCTTACAGGTACCGGTATCTTTGCAAAACTTGCAAAATACGCCGGCGCAGGAATTCTGGTGCCCATTACCGGATTTGCAAATTCAGTTGCGTCTCCCGCAATAGAATTCAAAAGAGAGGGGCAGATATTCGGAATAGGATGCAAGATATTTACGATTGCAGGTCCGGTCATATTGTACGGTGTATTTACAAGCTGGATTCTGGGGGTCATATACTGGCTTCTTGCTTTGTGTAATGTGGTGTAGATGAATGTGAAAATGGTTGATTTTAACAGGTTGGTAGGGTATATTATTGATTAAGAAATATAAATCAGACTGGGAGAGAACGTATGATAATAAAACACAATAAAAAATGTAATACCGTTGTTGTTACGGCGGTGATTATAGCGCTATTACTAAGCGCGGTATCCATATACCAGAGCCCGGCATCGGCAGCGCAGAAGATTAAAAAGATATCTGTAAAGGGCTGCAAGTCGGGCTGTTTTGGTATGAAAAAGGGCGAAAAACTCAGATTGAAACTTGCGATCAATAAAAAAGTAAAGAAGAAGGCGTGGAAGAAAGTAAAATTTACATCATCCAAGAAGAAAATAGCATCGGTAAGCAGACGCGGTGTGGTTAAAGCCAGGTTGGAAGGACGTGCCGTCATAAAGATAAGGGCAAAAAAGGGCAAGGCAAGGACCAGGGTGCGTATTGTAGTAAGTAAGGATACATATACCTATACGGATGTGTATGCGCATACAGCCGCACCGGCTGATATAGCTGCTGTGTCTACGGGAGAAGTATCCGGCATTCCGGCTGTGACGCCTACGGATACGCCTTTTATGGCGCCGACTGTAACTCCGGCAGATGAGCCGACCAGAGAACCTTCAGCTTCGCCGACAGATACGCCTACCAAGTCGCCAACGGCAGCTCCTACCAAGTCGCCAACGGCAGCTCCTACCAAGTCGCCAACGGCAGCTCCTACCAAGTCGCCAACGGCAGCTCCAACTAAAGCGCCTACAGCGACTCCTTCGGCAAGACCTACATATTATCCGGGAGAGAATCCCGAATATGAAAGACCATCAGTAACCGCAAAACCTGTTTTAAGTTTTCCTATTAACGGTGGCTCGGATTCCATCATGAATGAGGGAACGAGTGATAATGCAGAGATAACATATAACTCTGACGGAACCATGACGATTACATTTAAGAGTCAGTGGGCGGCTGTTAATTTTATGTTGCCTGATAATGCACAGAATTATTACAGTGAATACAGGTCGGCGGTTATAACGTATAAGAGCGAAGGAACTCTTTCGGGAGATAATAATCTTGGTCATGCGTTGTTTGATGATAAATGGGATCCGTCGGGAGCGGATGCCGGTGCAGGAAAGCATCCTGACTGGGGCAGAAAGATTACTGCTTCGTCCGAGTACACTACGAAGGTATTCAATGTCACGGAAGAGTGTAACGGCGGAGTTATAAGAGGGGTGCAGATATTTAACCCTAATCAGATGAGTAGCGGTGATTATATAAAGATTACGATAGCCTCAATTGTTTTCTATAATGAGGAGAAGGAAGAGGGATTTGTTCCTGATGAACCAGTGCCAACGCCGGTGGGAGCTGTGTATTCCGGCAATTACCGTAATCTGTTTAAGGAAAACGGACATTCCGACGAAGAGATAAGCCGGAAGCTTGATTCGGCATGGCAGCAGTTGTTCTATGGAAGCGAAGAGGAGAAAATATATTATACCGTGGGAAGTGATATGGCATATATCTATACTGCGGATACGGATGATGTGCGTTCAGAGGGTATGTCTTACGGAATGATGATATGCGTTCAAATGGATAAGAAATCGGAGTTTGACAAGCTGTGGAAGTGGGCAAAGACATATATGCAGCATAACAGCGGCATGCATAAGGATTACTTTGCATGGCAGTGTAATACGGACGGAACAAAGATTGACGAAACGCCTGCATCAGATGGTGATGAATACTTTGCAACTGCGCTCCTGTTTGCATCGGCAAGGTGGGGCGACGGAACGGGAATATATAATTACAGCTCGGAAGCGGACGCTATATTGAATGCCATGCTTCATCAGGCAGATGACGGACAAGGCTTTAATATGTTTGATTCGCAGTACAAGCTTCCGGTATTCTGCCCTACATGGGGAGCAGCTTCATTTACTGACCCGTCATATCATCTGCCTGCATTTTATGAGGTGTGGAAGCGCATTGATACTGACAATTCGTCCTTCTGGGCACAGGCGGCTGCGGCAAGCAGAAGCTATTTTAAGATGGCAACGAATGAAACTACGGGACTTGCGCCGGATTATTCTGAATTTGACGGAACGCCAAGGGATACGAACGGACACGGAGATTTCAGGTTTGATGCGTGGAGAACCGCAGCCAATATAGCGTGCGATTATGCGTGGTGGGGTAAGGATGATTGGGCTGTAACTCATGCAGATACAATTCAGCAGTTTTTCTATAGTAAGGGAATCGAAAGTTACGGTAACCAGTGGACTCTTGTTGGTGAGAGCCTGTCGTCGGATCATTCACCGGGTCTTGTAGCGATGAATGCGGTAGCGTCTCTTGCGGCAAGTAACGACATAGCAAAGGAGTTTGTCGAAGAATTGTGGAATATCGGTATAACTACCGGCAAATACAGATATTATGACGGATGCCTGTACATGATGGGACTTCTCCATGTAAGCGGTAATTTCCGGGCATATTTTCCCTCGGGAGTAACTCCCTGAGAGGGATAAGTATTAAAATGCCAGAATTGTCTGACAATTCAAACAATTTGATGTTGTCACATTAAAAATAGTTGGATGGTTTTTGAGGTTATTGATGGAACAATATGTAATATTATGGAATAAAAGCAAAACGTCGATTCGGAATATATGTTTGCTTCCGTGCATACGCGAAGAGAAAACAGTTATCCACGTGTATATAAGTCAAAAATAAGTCAGAATAATCAGTTATTCACGGAGTTATTCACGTTATCCACTATTTGCGTAGACGTGTGTAGTGGTTTGTGAAATAAAAATAAAAATTAACAAATGATAAAAAGTATAAAATAATAAATAAAGCTTGACATTTGAATTGTCTGAAACAACCATGCAATAGTCGGAATTCTCGCACAAATAATCGAGATGTGAACAAAATGTGTTTTTTTCTTGTATTAATAATAAAATATGTTATAATTAATACAAAACATGGCTGCGGGAGCTGTGTTTAATAAAGACCGAAAGGGCTGGTGACAATGAAGTTTATTATTAGTGGGAAAAATATTGATGTGACTGACGGGCTCAGGGTCGCCGTGAATGAGAAGATCGGCAAGCTTGAGAGGTATTTTACAGACAGCACGGAGATACACGTTACGCTGAGTACGGAAAAGGAGAGACAGAAGATAGAGGTTACTATTCCTATGAAGGGCAATATTATAAGAGCCGAGCAGGAAAGTAGCGATATGTACGTTTCGATTGATCTTGTTGAAGAGATAATTGAGAGACAGCTTAGGAAATATAAGACAAAGCTTATTGAAAAGCAACAGACGGCAGTGAGTCTCAAGAAGGCGTTTATTGAAGAAGAGAGCGAGGACGATGAAGAGATTCGTATCATTAGAACGAAAAGATTTGCTGTTAAACCTATGGATGCTGAGGAAGCATGCGTACAGATGGAGCTGCTTGGACATAATTTCTTTGTATTCAGAAACGCGGAGACTGATGAGGTCAATGTTGTATACAGAAGAAAGAATAATACATATGGATTAATAGAACCTGAATTTTAGAGATATAGATCTTTTCTCATAACATTCCTTTGCCGGGATTGCCATGGAGCTGTGCAGAGAGCCTGTGGCAATCCCTTTTATTTGTTTTGTTGTTGAATTTAACTCCTTCTAATGTTACAATAGCATTTGATATTGCAATAAAGATGTATATAACAGGAGAACTATATATGAAATTAAGTAAAATATTTAAGAGCCACAGTGAACGAGAGGTCAAGAGAGTTATACCGATAGTTGACAGGATTGAGAGTCTTGAGCCTGAGTATCAGGAGCTTAGCGACGAAGAATTAAGGGCCAAGACTGATGAATTTAAGAAACGTCTTTCCGAGGGTGAAACGCTTGATGATATCCTGCCGGAGGCATACGCTGCCGTCAGGGAAGCGGCAAGAAGAGTTCTCAATATGAGGCATTTCAGGGTTCAGCTCATAGGTGGAGTCATACTTCATCAGGGAAGAATCACAGAAATGAGAACAGGTGAAGGAAAGACGCTCGTTTCAACTCTTCCTGCATATCTTAATGCGCTTGCGGGAAAAGGTGTCCATATCGTTACGGTAAATGATTATCTTGCAAAGCGTGACGCCGAGTGGATGGGACAGATACATGAGTTCCTGGGACTCAGCGTCGGCGTTATACTGAGCGACATGGATAATGACACAAGACGTGAGGCATATAACTGCGACATAACGTATGCAACGAATAATGAACTTGGATTTGATTATCTTAGGGATAACATGGTCATATACAAGGAAAAGCTTGTGCAGAGAGGACTTAGTTACGCCATAATTGACGAGGTTGACTCGGTTCTTATCGATGAGGCCAGAACACCTCTTATCATATCCGGTCAGAGCGGCAAATCTACCAGACTCTATGAGGCTTGTGATATTCTTGCCGGACAGCTTGAGCGCGGTACTGCAAAAGAGATGTCTAAGATGGATTATATGATGGGAGAGGATGCCAATGAGACTGGTGATTTTGTTGTAAATGAAAAGGAAAAGACAGCCACCCTTACAGAAGAGGGTGTAAGAAGAGTTGAGAAGTTCTTTGGCATAAACAATCTTGCGGATCCTGAGAATCTTGAGATTCAGCATAATATGGACCTTGCGTTAAGAGCTAATTACCTGATGTTCCGTGATAAGGACTATGTAGTTCAGGACGATCAGGTTCTTATAGTAGATGAATTTACCGGACGTATAATGCCGGGAAGAAGATTCTCTGACGGACTTCATCAGGCGATAGAGGCTAAGGAGCATGTTAAGGTTAAGAGGGAGAGTAAGACGCTTGCTACGATTACCTTCCAGAATTTCTTTAACAAATACGATAAGAAGAGTGGAATGACCGGTACCGCCGTAACTGAGGAAAAGGAATTCCGTGAGATATACGGAATGGACGTAGTTGAGGTTCCGACCAACCTTCCGGTTGCAAGGATTGATCATGACGACGCCGTATTTAAGACAAGGAAAGAAAAGCTTAATGCTGTTGTCAATGAGATATGTGAGGCTCATCGCAAAGGACAGCCTACTCTTGTGGGTACCATCACGATTGAGGCGTCTGAGGAGCTTAGTGCGCTGCTTAAGAGAAAGGGGATACAGCATAAGGTCCTCAATGCCAAATTCCATGAGCTTGAGGCTGAGATCATAGCCGACGCCGGACAGATGGGGGCGGTTACGATTGCAACCAATATGGCAGGACGTGGAACGGATATCAAGCTTGGAGAGGGAGTTACGGAGCTTGGAGGACTTAAGATCATAGGTACTGAGCGTCACGAGTCCAGACGTATAGATAACCAGCTTCGAGGACGTGCAGGACGACAGGGTGACCCGGGTGAATCGAAATTCTTCATATCCCTTGAGGACGACCTTATGAGACTCTTTGGTTCGGAGAGACTTATGGGATTATTTAATTCGCTTGGAATAGAAGAGGGCGAACAGATACATCATAAGTCGTTAAGCAAGGCGATTGAGAGAGCCCAGAAAAAGATAGAGAGCAACAACTATGGAATCCGTAAGAACCTTCTTGAGTACGATCAGGTAAATAATGATCAAAGAGAGATAATATACAAAGAAAGAAGAAGGGTTCTTGACGGAGAAAGCATGCGCGATACCATATATAATATGATATCGGAGATAATTGAGGGAGCCGTTAATTCCGTAATCGGGGACGATCAGAATCCGGAAGGATGGAATGTGGCTGAACTTAATAATGCTATTATTCCTATCATTCCTATCAGACCGATAACAATTGATGAGGCTCAGATGGAAAAGATGAGTAAGAAGGTTCTTATGCAGCAGCTTAAGGAAGAGGCTGTCAAGCTATATGAAGCTAAAGAAGCGGAGTTCCCTGAAGAGGAGCAGATAAGAGAGATAGAGAGAGTTATCCTGCTTAAGGTTATCGACCACAAATGGATGGATCACATAGATGATATGGACCAGTTAAGACAGGGTATAGGGCTTCAGTCGCTTGGACAGAAGGACCCGCTTTTGGAGTATAAGTTCCAGGGATTTGATATGTTTGAGTCCATGACCAATGCAATCAGGGAAGATACCGTAAGAGCGCTTATGCATGTTAAGATAGAGCAGAGGGTTGAGCGTGAGGAAGTTGCCAAGGTTACCGGAACCAATAAGGACGAATCTGCAAAGAAAGGTCCCGTAAAGAGAAAGGGAAAGAAGATCCAGCCTAACGATCCGTGCCCATGCGGCTCGGGACGCAAATATAAGCAGTGCTGTGGAAAAGGATTATAGAAAAGGAAGTGATTAGATGGTTGAACTGGACAATATGAAAGCAAAGCTTAACAGTTACAGAGAGCCGTTATTAGAAGTGGGGGATTCACTTTGACCTCGCTAATAAGAGTTTAAGAATTGAAGAACTTCAGAGAATCATGGAAGAACCGGGTTTCTGGAATGATTCGGCTGATGCCCAGGAGAAAATGAAGGAGTTAAAAGCGCTCGAATCGGTTGTGGAAGGATTTGAAAAACTAAAATCGAGGTTCGAGGACATTGAGACCCTTATCGAGATGGGTTATGAGGAAGAAGATGAGTCTCTTATAGGAGAGATTGATGAGGAGATGAATGAATTTATCTCCGGATTTGTAAGCCTTAGGCTGACCACTCTGCTTTCGGGCGAGTATGATGCCGATAATGCAATACTTACTCTTCATGCAGGAGCCGGCGGCACTGAAAGCTGTGACTGGGCGGGCATGCTCTGCCGTATGTATCAGCGTTGGGCTGATAAAAAGGGCTTTAAGGTGGAGGTGCTTGATTCGCTTGACGGAGACGAGGCGGGAATCAAGTCTGTCACACTCCAGATTAACGGTGAGAATGCATACGGATATCTGAAATCCGAAAAGGGAGTACACAGACTTGTAAGGATATCCCCGTTTAATGCGGCGGGTAAAAGACAGACATCCTTTGTATCCTGTGACGTGATGCCCGATATAGAAGAAGATATAGATATTGAAATCGCTGATGAGGATATACGTATCGATACGTATCGCTCAAGCGGTGCGGGAGGACAGCATATCAATAAGACGTCATCCGCGATAAGAATAACACATTTTCCCACGGGAATCGTTGTGCAGTGTCAGAATGAACGCTCGCAGCATATGAATAAGGACAAGGCCATGCAGATGCTTAAGGCTAAATTATACATCCTCAAGCAGCAGGAGAATCAGGCCATGCAGGATGATATCAGGGGCGAGGTGACAGAGATTGGCTGGGGTAACCAGATACGCTCCTACGTTATGCAGCCGTATACTATGGTCAAGGATCACAGAACCAATGAAGAGACGGGTAATGTTAATGCAGTTTTGGATGGAGATATAGATATATTTATTAATGCCTATCTGAAATGGATTAATACAAAATAAACGTGGAGGTATACACAATGAGTAAGATAGCAGTAATGGGATATGGTACGGTTGGATCAGGTGTTGTAGAAGTAATACTTGGCAACCACGACCTTATTGCAAAAAGGGCAGGTGAACCGGTGGATATCAAGTATGTACTTGATCTCAGGGATTTTCCGGGTTCAGTTATAGAGGACAGGCTTGTTAAGGATTTTGATATTATTAAAAGTGATCCGGAAGTTGAGGTTGTCGTAGAGACTATGGGAGGACTTCATCCTGCTTATGAATTCGTAAAAGCAAGTCTCCTTGCAGGTAAAAGCGTATGTACCTCTAATAAAGAACTGGTGGCCAAATACGGACCTGAGCTTATAAAGATAGCTGAGGATAATAATATAAGTTTTCTGTTTGAGGCCAGTGTGGGTGGAGGAATACCTGTGATCAGACCTCTCATACAGGCACTTACTGCCGATGCAATCGAGGAGATTACGGGAATTCTTAACGGCACGACCAATTATATACTTACCAAAATGAGGGATGACGGCTCTGATTTTGAAAGTGTTCTTAAGGAGGCTCAGGAGTTAGGGTATGCCGAGCGCAACCCGGAGGCGGACGTATGCGGATATGATGCGTGTAGAAAGATAGCAATCCTTACATCCCTTGCTTATGGCAGTCAGGTGGACTACGAGGATATATATACCGAAGGAATCACAGCCATTACAGCAGAGGATTTTAAATATGCCGGTGTGCTTGGGGCCTCCATCAAATTATTTGGTACAAGCAAGATGATAGACGGGAAGGTGCTTGCAATGGTAGCGCCTGTGATGATAAAACCATCGAATCCTCTGTATGCCGTAAACGATGTGTTTAACGCAGTATATGTAAAGGGCAACATGGTCGGAGACCTTATGTTCTACGGAAGAGGAGCGGGAAAGCTTCCTACGGCGAGCGCGGTTGCTGCTGATGTAATAGATGCTGTTAAGCATAAGGGTGTCAATATCAGAATGATATGGAGCGATAAGAAACAAAAGCTTCTTCCTATTATGGATGCAAAGCATAAATTTTTCGTAAGAGTGAAAAGATGCGAGGGTATTGAGGATAAGGTGGCCCGTGCATTTAATGACGTATCGGTGGTGGATGCAGGAATTGATGGAGAATACGCATTCGTAACCGGTGTGATGACGGAAAATGAATATAAAAATGCAGCCGGAAGCATAGATAATATAATCGGAATGATCCGTGTGGATTTCTAAGTAATACAGTGTTCTGAAAGGAAGTATGGAAATGAAATATGTTGTGATTCTGGGAGATGGAATGGCGGATGAACCTATAGAAGCTCTGGGAGGAATGACACCACTGGAATATGCCACGACCCCAATGATGGATAAGCTTTCAGAAGTTTCTGAAATCGGACTTGCAGCAACTATTCCTGAAGGAATGAAACCGGGAAGCGATACGGCCAATCTTGCCGTTCTTGGCTATGATCCTCATGTGTATTATACCGGAAGGTCCCCACTTGAGGCACTGAGCATCGGGGTCAATATGGAGGATACCGATATCGCAATAAGATGTAATATTGTAACGGTCTCAGATGATGATCTTCCTTATGAGGAGAAAACAATAATAGACCATAGTTCAGGTGAGATTTCAACTGAGGAAGCTACGGAATTGCTTGAAGCTGTAAAGAAAGAGTTTCAGGATGAGGTATATCAGTTTTATACGGGCACAAGCTACAGGCATCTTACGATATGGAAGAATGGAAGTGTTTCCGAACTGACGCCTCCGCATGACATACCCGGAAGGGTTATCGGAGAATACCTGCCTGAGGATAAGATGCTGGCAGAGTTCATGAAACGCTCATATAATATATTGAATAATCATCCAGTTAATATCGAAAGACAGAAGAGGGGCCTCAATAAGGCAAATTCCCTGTGGTTCTGGGGCGCGGGCACCAAACCGGCGCTGGAATCGTTTGAGAGAAAATACGGGAAGAAAGGCGCTATGATATCGGCGGTTGATCTTCTAAAGGGAATCGCTGTCGGAACCGGAATGGATGTAATCGAGGTTGACGGCGCAGATGGAACGCTTGAGACCAATTATGAGGGTAAGGCATGCGCAGCGGTAACCGCACTTACGGAAGAAGAATATGATTTCGTATATGTTCATCTTGAAGCGCCTGACGAAATGGGACATCAGGGCAGCGTGGAGCGAAAGATTAAGGCTATAGAGTACCTTGACGACAGAATAATCGCACCGGTATTTGAGAGACTGTCCGAGTCGGGAGAGGAGTTTAGAATGCTTATCATGCCGGATCATCCTACACCGATAAGCGTAAGAACACATACGGCGGATCCTGTGCCATACATGATATATGACAGCACGGATCTGAAAGAAGGAAATGCTACCTATTCTGAAAAGAATGCAAAAGAGAGTAAAAGACTTTTTTCAGAGGGATATAAGCTCATGGATTATTTTTTGTCTTGACATAGCTTCATTTCGGTGATTAACTAATATAGGTCAAGTCAGATTAAAAGATTATATTGTAATAGGAGGCTGTTATGCTTGTAGTTAAGAAGTTCGGCGGAACATCGGTTGCCGACAAAGACAGGATATATAATGTTGCGAGACGTTGTATA
This sequence comes from uncultured Eubacteriales bacterium, assembly GCA_949292725.1. Taxonomy (GTDB): domain Bacteria; phylum Bacillota; class Clostridia; order Lachnospirales; family Lachnospiraceae; genus V9D3004. Next base: position 21,905 of record CASFAQ010000011.1, read on the forward strand.
GAAGAATATAAGAAGGGAAATCAGGTAGTTGTCGTACTGTCCGCGATGGGAAAGCAGACGGATGTGCTTATTGATATGGCAAAGAGCATATCGCCAAATCCGTCAAAGAGAGAGATGGATATGCTGTTTACGACGGGTGAGCAGACATCTGTTGCACTTTGTGCCATGGCGATTAACGAGCTTGGTGTTCCTGCAGTTTCTCTTAATGCATTTCAGGTTGCAATGCATACCAGCGCCGTATACGGCAATGCGAGATTAAAGAGAATAGATACCGAGAGAATACATTATGAGTTGTCCAATAATAAGATAGTTCTTGTAACGGGATTTCAGGGAATCAATCAGTATAATGATTATACGACTCTTGGACGCGGGGGCTCTGATACGACGGCAGTTGCGCTTGCTGCGGCGCTTGCTGCGGACGCGTGTGAGATATATACTGACGTTGACGGAGTGTATACCGCTGATCCGCGTATTGTTAAGGATGCGCGCAAGATGAATGAAATTACATATGATGAGATGCTTGAGCTTGCAAGCTTCGGTGCGGGCGTGCTTCATAACCGTTCTGTGGAGATGGCCAAGAAATACGGAGTACAGCTTGTTGTAAGATCGAGTCTGAATGAACATGAAGGAACAATTGTCAGGGAGGATGTTAAAATGGAAAAAATGCTTGTAAGCGGCGTTGCATGCGATAAGAATGTTACACAGATTGCTTTGTTGGGACTGAAGGATAAGCCGGGAGTAGCGTTTAAGCTGTTCCAGCACCTTGCCAATCATAATGTTAATGTGGATATGATTCTGCAGTCAGTGGGCAGGGACGGAACAAAGGATATAAGCTTTACGGTAACTGAGGATATGATGGATACCGCTATCGAGACTATTAAGAGACATGAGGGCAAGAGTCTGGAGTTCGATAAGCTTAACGTGACCACGGATGTTGCAAAGATATCCGTTGTAGGCGCCGGAATGATGAGCAATCCGGGCGTCGCCGCAAAGATGTTTGAGGCAATATATGATGCCAATGTCAATATCATGCAGATATCTACCTCAGAGATAAGGGTTACGGTTCTGATTGATGAGAAATATTCTGAGAGAGCGCTTAATTCCGTACACGATGCATTTGGTCTTGCTGAATAACATATGAAATGGATGTGCTGAAATGATAAGTAATTCTGTTATGGCGTCGATGATAATTACGATTGTACTTGCATCGGCAGGGATAGTCGTGCCCTTTGCAATTATATATATTAGTGTAAGGAAAAAGGAAACGGGCTCATTTGCTTCATATGGGCTTGGACTGCTGGCTTATTTTTGGTCGCAGTATCTTCTTCCGCTTCCTATTCTGTACATACTTACGCGGTTTAGCGGATTTATGAATATATATAATGATGACAGATACTATGTTGTATACATACTTATTACAGCTACGCTTCTCGGAGTGCTTGGAGCGCTTGGAAGACTGTGGAGCGTATGGCTTATGAATAAGCGCACGCCATCATTATACAGGGCCATGTGCTCGGGGATAGGATATGCGACATTTGGCGCCGGTAGTGTTATTATGGCATATATTACGTATTTCAGGTATTCCGGACTGATTAATAAAAGCGGGGTATCGGCATTCTCAGATTTCCTTAAGGCAGGTAATTCCGGTGTGACGCAGGGGGGCATAGATAATGTTGTGGAGCAGCTTGTGAATGCAAGGGTAGTCGACATTGCATTTGAAGGCATTAATGTTATACTGGTCGTAATCGTGGAAGTCGCTTTTGCTGTGTTTGTCTATGAGGGAGTTATAAAGAACAGCAAATTAAAGACCACAGCTATATGTGCGGGAATCAGCATAGCATATTCGTTTGTTACGATGCTTCTTGCGTCATTGTCACAGGATGAAATGGGAAATGTGGTAAGTAAGAATGTGGGCTCGCTCATATATAATGCGTACATGCTTATATGCGGGCTGATTGCGGCGTGGTATGTGTACGGAGCGCTAATGAGATACAGACAGGCTGTTAAAGATGGATCATATCTGCAAAAGACATATTTTGAGAAGGCGGACGAGGAAGAGAAGATAAAGGGTTTATTATAATATCAGGGAGCAGCTGCATTGAGCAGCTGCTTTTTTAAATCTAATATACAAGGAGAACGGTAATATGAAATTTTCTAACGGGTGCTGGCTTAAAAAGGCCGGTGTTAAGTATCATACTCCTAAACAGGTGTATGATAAGAGTCTTTTGTATGGTGGAAGTACTTTAAGATTATATGCTCCGACCAATGTCATATATAACAGGGGATGTACACTTTCGGGCCCTGTTATAACGATTAAGATAACAACTCCCAAAAGAGGTATATTCGGGATACAGCTTCTGCACTATGAGGGCGTAGTGGACAGATATCCCGGCTTTGAGCTCGATATAAAGACCGATGAGACGATTGATATATTATACGAGAATGAAAATATCGTCATAAAAAGCGGAGAGGCAAGGCTTATCATAGATGCCGGTCTCAATATGAAATTTTACAGTGGAGAGAGATATCTTACAGAGATTAAGGCCACAGATATGGCATATATAACTGCGGATGTCGGAACGGATAAGGATGGCTATGAGAAAAATACGGCATATATGAGTGCGGCGGTCAATCTGTCGGTGGGAGAGCACATATATGGACTTGGCGAGAGATTTACCGAATTTGTAAAGAACGGTCAGTCGGTTGATATCTGGAATGCCGACGGCGGTACATATACGGAACAGGCATATAAGAATATTCCGTTTTTCATATCGGATATGGGGTATGGAGTTCTTGTAAATGATACCGGAAGGGTTATGTATGAGATTGGAAGCGAGTATGTAAGGAAGGCTTCTTTCTGTGTAAAAAAAGAGAGCATGTCATTTTATGTGATATGCGGTGAGGATAACGAGTACGGATATATGAAAGATGTACTCGTAAAATATACCGGGCTTTCCGGAAGAGCGCCGATACTTCCTGCATGGAGTTTCGGGTTATGGCTGTCGACGTCATTTACCACGGATTATGATGAAGAGACTGTAATGGAATTTATCGAGGGCATGAAAAAAAGGGATATCCCGCTTCGGGTATTTCATTTTGACTGCTTCTGGATGAGGGGTATGCAGTGGTGTGATTTTTGCTGGGATAAGGAAGTGTTTGCCGACCCGCAGGGAATGCTTAAAAGAATAAAAGATAACGGACTTTCCGTATGCGTTTGGATAAATCCGTACATAGCGCAGAATTCGCATCTGTTTTTCGAAGGCGCAAAGAAGGGATATCTTATAAAGAGGAGCAATGGAGATGTATGGCAGTGGGATATGTGGCAACCCGGAATGGCTATAGTGGATTTTACCAATCCTATGGCCGTACAGTGGTATCAGGAAAATCTCGGCAGACTCCTGGACATGGGAGTGGACTGCTTTAAAACGGACTTTGGCGAGAGGATTCCTACGGATGACGTTGTGTACTATGATGGCTCTGCTCCTGAGGATATGCATAATTATTATTCGTATCTGTACAACAGGGCAGTGTATGAGGTGGTCAAAGAGAAAAAGGGCGAAGATAAGGCTATATTATTTGCAAGGAGCGCTACCTGCGGAGGACAGAAGTTCCCGGTTCACTGGGGCGGCGATTGTACGGCAGAGTATGTGTCAATGGCTGAAAGCTTAAGGGGCGGACTGTCGCTTATGATGTCGGGATTCTCATTCTGGAGCCACGATATAGGCGGATTTGAGGATACCTCCACACCGGATGTGTATAAGCGCTGGGCTGCATTTGGTCTTATGAGCTCTCATTCCAGACTGCACGGAAGCTCGTCCTACAGGGTGCCGTGGAATTATGATGATGAGGCTGTGGAGGTCGTATCTTATTTTTCCAAATTAAAGAACCGCCTTATGCCATATATATATTCATATGCATGTCAGGCGTCCGTTACGGGAATACCTCTTATGAGAAGTATGGTGCTTGAGTTTCCGGAGGATAAGAACTGCGCATATCTGGACAGACAGTACATGCTGGGCAGGGAGCTTTTGGTGGCTCCGGTGTTTAATGAACGCGGGGATGTAAGCGTATATCTTCCGTGCGGAGTCTGGACCGACTTTTTTAACGGCAGTCATTACGAGGGCGGCAGATGGTATGAATTTAAAAATATAAGTTATATGACAATACCGTGTTTTGTAAGAGAGGGAGCCGTCATACCGATTGGGAGACGTGATGACAGACCTGATTATGATTATATGGAGGAGCTTGTTATAAATGTATACCGTTTGGGCGAGGGGATGAGTAAGAGTATGCCATTATATAATCCCCATGGACGGATAGAGGATATAATTGAAGTGACTTTAAAAGATAAAAAAATACATTCAAATATGATAGATAAGGTCAAATTATTTGCTTAAAGTGTCTTTTTTACATTATATGTTGATTATGTATTGATTTTTATAAGACAAAATGAGATAATGTTATGGAAAATATGATTTGGTTATGAAATCAATGAAAAAAACATTGGCAGCAGTTCTTTGTGCAGCAATGGTCGTTACCCTTGTGCCATCAGGCTCTGCAGATGCGGCAAAGAAGCCTAAGCTTAAGAAGAAGACTTCGGTAACAGTTGGAAAGACTGTTAAGATTAAGGTAAAGAACGCTAAGAAAAGTTCAAAGTTTACATGGAAGACAAGTAACAAGAAAGTTGCTAAGATTACCAAGAAGGTTGCAAAGGGAAAGAAAGCCTCTGCAACAGTTAAGGGTATCAAAGAGGGTAAAGCTAATATTACTGCTACATATAAGAAAGGCGGTAAGAAGATTAAGCTTAAGTGTAAGGTTACGGTAAAGGCCGACACAAGCGTACAGCCAGTTGTTAACCCTACGGCTCCGGTAGTGTCACAGAATCCTAATCAGACGACACCTCCTGTAATACAGGATACTGCACAGCCTAATCCTACAGCAACTAATCGGCCTACAAGAAGACCTACGGCTTCACCTACGCCTAAGCCAACGGCAACTCCGGTTCCGGAACCTGATGCCATTATGTATAAGACATATGTGGATATCAATGTAGACGGCGTGGTTGATGAGACATGGGATTTTGCAGATGAGATGGCGCTTGATAACTGGTATGCAGATCCAGAGCAGAACGATACGGGCAATGCACAGACAAGCAATGCTAAGGCAAAGATGCTTTGGACTGACAGCTATCTGTACATCCTAGTAACAGCTGATGATCCGGAGATTGATAATGGTAATGATGCTACATATCTTCAGGATTCTGTAGAGATATTCTTCGATCAGAATAATGCTAAAGTTGATTATTCGGCAAGCAATGCATTCCAGTATCGTCTTGTAATTAACCCTAAAGAAGGTTCTGAGGAACCTGCGGGAACGCTTACGGATAAGAACAGCTGGGATGGAGAGGATATCATATCGGCAGCGGGTACAACCGAAACAGGATATGTATGTGAGTTTGCCATTCCTTTAAAAGAGGCTCCTGCAGTAAGAAACTTCTCAGGTGTTGAGGTTCAGATTAACGATGCGTCAGGCGGAGTAAGAAACGGAACATGGAATCTGTTCGCAGACCCTGCTAACGGAGATACCATTCCTTACAGCGATACCACAGTATTTGGTGATTGCCAGTACATGATAAAGACACAGCCTAAGGTTATTACTCTCAATCTTACAGAGGATAATCTTGATATGAGACTTCCTGACCAGTTCAGAGTTATTGAGACGGATGATGAAGACAATCAGATGTTTGATGAAGAGGGATATCCGATATACGCAGTTGATGATAACGGAGCTTACATACCACAGGACGGCGTTATGAATACATTATCCAAACTTGAGGACGGAGTACTGTATTGTAACACTGCCAATAATGCCGTTGTGTATTTCTCTGACGGAACTGAGGCAAGAACGGTATTGTCCGGTGAAAAAGCCAAGGTTAAGATCACGGGTACATATGTTGCAGGAGAGGAAGAGGATATAACTGCCGCTGCATTCAGAATGTGGATGGTTGATTCTAACGGACGTACTCTTACCGGAGATTCACCTGTAACCACATCCAATCAGGAGACTATATCGGTTGAACAGCTTGCTCCGGATGAGGACGGAAACTTTGAGTATGAGTTAGAGTTTACCGCACGCGAAGGAGATAAGGCAGCTGACGACGGATATGAAAGCATTGGAAACTGCGACGGTATCATGATCAAGGCTCCTACATATAACGGAACGATAGGTAATCTTGTAATCAAGTCGGTTGTAATTACCGTAGATGATCCTATCCGCAACGATACTCCGTCCGTAGGAGATGACGATAATGATGATACAGGCGTTTATGAGCTTGATCTTACTAAGACTGATTTCTACTCTATTGAGGGAGATGGAACAACAGCTTCATACAATGAAGAGAATGGTACGCTTGATGTGAACGTTGCACAGTTTCAGGCTATCCTTCTTAAGGCTCCTGCAGATAAGGCTTATAAGTATGTAGAGATTGCTTACACAAGTGATTCGGAGCTTAACTATTATGTGTTTGACGCTGATCTTACAGATGGACTTGGACAGACGCCTTCAGGACAGCATCAGGTTGCAAACCTTGTTGCCGCTGATGTTGAGACTGTTGTCGGCAGTGAAGCAGGTGCAGATTATGCAGGAAACTGCGTAACGGCAGTAAAGATTGTTCATGTAGACTGGAACAGTGAGGCTGCAAAGAAGATACAGATCAAATCTGTTAAATTCATGTCTGAAAAGCCTGCACAATAATATAAAACCTGAATGATATTAAAAAGGGCTGTCTCACTTAATATGGTGAGGCAGCCCGATTTTTATATTATTTCATTATATAAGAGAAGCGATATTCGTATAATCAGTATCCAGGGTTACGTTAATTTGCAGACGTATGTCATCAACAGCGCTTCCTATGTTGATTATATAACTGCCACTGTCGGCTCTGTACAAGGCGGATTCCACATCATAATATGCAAATGCTGCCGGTGTAAGCTCAAAGGAAACTTCCTGTGAGCGGGATGGTTCCAGATATATTTTCTTAAAACCTTTAAGTTCAAGCCTTGGTCTGTCTATGTTTGGATTGACCGGGCTTATATAGAGCTGTACGGTCTCCTTGCCTGAAACTGCACCTATATTTTTTATGGTGCAGCTTATATTGCATATTGCATCTGCATCGGATTGCGTACCGGCACTTACTGCTTCCGCTTTTATATCCGAATATTCATAATCGGTATAAGAAAGCCCGTGACCGAAAGCGTACAGGGCAGGAACATTTTTGCTTTCGTAATACCTGTAACCGATATACAGCCCCTCTCTGTAATTGCCGTCAGTATTATATGATTGACAGTCGCTTAATTTCTCAGGGAAGGATACGGGAAGCTTTCCTGACGGATTAATCATTCCGAAAATAATCTCTGCAAGTGCAAGACCTCCCATCATTCCGGACATTGAGTTCCAGAGGATGGCCTTTGCTTTATGTGCAAATGAGGAAAGGTTTATGGCAGAGCCTGAGTTAATTGATATTATCATATCCGGCCTTACCTCAAGAAGCTCGTCTATGAGCAGGTCCTGACCATATGGGAGTTCGTATGATGTGCGGTCAAATCCTTCTGTATCGTGTGAACGGTTGAGACCGCCCACATATATTACGATGTCGCATTCCTTTGCAAGTTGAACGGCTTCTTCGAGAAGGGCTTCTTTTTTGGCGAGATTCTCAGATGCATCATCTCCGGATATTCCTTCGGAAAAATCAAGGCTCTGTGCCTGCCAGTTTACGTCTCCGGATGTATGTTCCTCATTGTCCACATAATATCCGGGAGCATAATTAATATCCGAAAGTCCCCCTGCCAGCATGGATATCCCCATAAGAGGGGTGATTTCAAACAAGGCGTCAACCTCAGAACTGCCTCCACCCAATGAAAGTTTTCTTGTAGCACTATCGCCTATTACGGCAATACTTTTAACCTTGGATATATCCACAGGGAGCGTTCGGTCTTCATTCTTTAAGAGCACAATTGCCTCACGGGCTGCATTAAGCAGTGTTTCGTGCGACGAAGTAAGATTATATGCGCCCCTGCTCCTTTTATCCTTATCCGGTCCGATTTTTTTGATACGCTTTAATAAGGAAAGTATCCTTGCACATTTTTCATCTAAGATATCCGTGCAGATTTCATTATTATCTATAGCCTCAAGCAGAGGGTTTGCAAAGAAATAATTGTCAAAATCATATGTGACGCTCATTTCAAGATCCACTCCGGCTTCGTAGCTTTCCTTCGTTGAATGAACGGCGCCCCAGTCGGATATTACAACGCCGTCATAATGCCATTTGTTGCGAAGTATGTCAGTAAGAAGATAACGGCTTTCGCTTACATACGGTCCTCTGAAGCGATTGTATGAGCACATTATGGAATATGATTTTCCGTATTTTACCGCGGCATAAAAAGCGGGAAGATACAGCTCATATAATGCGCGCTCATCTACCAGAACGTCAACTTCTAACCGGTTAGTTTCCTGATTATTGAGTGCAAAATGCTTGACGCATGCCGCCACGTCATTTTTCTGGATGCCCTGTATCTGACGTGCAACAAGCATACCCGTAAGATACGGATCCTCGCTCATGTATTCAAAATTACGCCCGCACAGTGGCGTTCTGTGTATATTAATCCCCGGAGCAAGGATAACGTCCTTTCCGCGGCCGCGGGCCTCCATGCCAAGTATATTGCCGACTTCTTCCGCAAGTTTCTCATTCCATGTCGAGGCAAGAGAGGCGCCCGATATCATCCATGAGACCTTGCATCTGTCTTCATTAGTTCTTATCCATTCACTATCCTTAAAATCAAAACGTACGCCAAGCGGACCGTCAGACATTATAACAGGCGGTATATTAAGACGCGACACCTGTGCATTTCTGAAAAGTCCGGCCCCGTGTATAAGACTTACTTTTTCTTCGGTTGTCATACTGTCAATAAGTTCTTTTATATCCGTATCCATAGCAATCCCTCCATATAGCAGAGATTATAACACTGAAATATGAATTTTCTATTAAGAAAGTTGAGCGTTGACACAAAAAAATAATTTGTATATATTTTTAAGTACAACAATATTGGGCAGAAAGGGCATATAGTATGGATATATACAGGCAGATAGCAAGAGAGCTGGGCATTGAGGTATGGCAGGTCCGCGCGGTTGCAAAGCTTATAGATGAGGGAAATACCATTCCATTCATTGCAAGATACCGTAAGGAGCTGCATGGTTCTCTTACCGATACACAGCTTCGACAGCTGAATGAAAGGCTTACATATCTTAGGAATCTTCTTGAAAAAAAGGAGCAGGTGATTGCTACCATAGAGGAACAGGGTCAGATGACCAGAGAACTTTATCATAATATCGTAAATGCAAAAACGCAGGTTGAGATTGATGATCTGTACAGACCTTACCGACCAAAAAGAAGGACAAGAGCGCAGGCAGCAAGAGAAAAGGATCTTTCGCCACTTGCAGATATCATTAAGCTGCAGGTCATTAAAGGTAATGTTTTTGATATGGCGCGGGAATATGTTTCCGAGGAAAAGGGGGTGTATTCGGCAGAAGAAGCCTTGGCGGGAGCGTCAGATATTATCGCTGAGAGCATATCAGATAATGCTGATTACAGAATGGAGATAAGAAATCTTACAAGAAATGAGGGCACGATAACATCTGTTGCAAAGGATGCGGATGCGGAAAGCGTTTATGAGAATTATTATGATTTTTCCGAGCCGGTAAAATGTATTGCAGGATACCGTGTACTTGCGCTTAACAGAGGTGAGAAGGAAAAATATCTTACCGTAAAAATCAATGCGCCTGTTGAGAGGATTATGGGCTTCCTTGAGAAGGAAATAATAAAAAAGAACGATATCCAAACCACTCTGTTAATCAGGGATGCGATTAAGGACAGTTATGAGCGCCTTATAGCGCCGGCGGTGGAAAGAGAGATAAGAAACGAACTTACTGAAATGGCACAGGCTCAGGCAATAGCCGTATTTGGAAAGAATCTTAAGCAGCTTCTTATGCAGCCGCCGGTCAGTGATAAGACCGTGCTTGGCTGGGATCCGGCGTTTAGGACGGGCTGTAAGCTTGCAGTGGTTGACGCTACGGGGAAGGTTCTTGATACTACCGTTGTATATCCGACCATGCCGCAGAATAAGGTCGGAGAGACCAAAAAGACTGTAAACGCACTTATCGATAAGTACGGAATCAATCTTATATCCATAGGCAATGGAACCGCATCGCGGGAATCTGAACAGATTGTATCTGACATAATAAAGGATAATGCGGGGGTACAGTATGTAATTGTAAATGAGGCGGGAGCGTCAGTTTATTCTGCAAGCGAGCTTGCGGATGAGGAATTTCCTCAATTTGACGTGGGATGAAGGAGTTCAGCGTCAATTGCAAGACGTATTCAGGACCCGCATACATAGCTTGTTAAAATCGAACCCAGATCGATC